>JAVJQK010000054.1 GCA_040218145.1 Sandaracinaceae bacterium
GGAGTTCAGACGTGTGCTCTTCCGATCTACCCCGACCCCGACCCCGACCCCGACCCCGACCCCGACCCCGACCCCGACCCCGACCCCGACCCCGACCCCGACCCCGACCCCGACCCCGACCCCGACCCTGACCCCGACCCCGACCCCGACCCCGACCCCGACCCCGACCCCGACCCGGCCCCCGCTGCCGCTTCCGTCTCCGCGCTCGCATCCGCTGGCGCTCGGACTCGCGGGTGAGCCGAGCTCGGTGGCCGGCTCCACGTTTGATCTCCCCACCAGGAAACCTCCCGGGGGACCGGCCGAGCAGGGGGGCATGCACGAAGAAAAGCTGCGGGCGTTCGCGACCACTCCACGTCTCGTCGACGACGAGCTGACCCGACTCGTCGGCAATCGCTCTCGAGGCTACGAGCTCGGCTGCGGAGGGGTGGTCGCCGGGGGGGTCGCGCTGCTGGCCTCGGTCGGGGTGGTGTTCTTCTCCAACGTGGGCTTCGCCTGCCTCGGCGCCTCGCTGCTCCTGGCGCTGGCGAGCGCAGCCCTGATGATCGCCACGCGGAGCAAGGGGCTGCGCATGGCCGCGGAGGCGGCGCGGGACTGGCCCGTGGTGCTGGTCGGCGTCGTCCAGGGCAACGAGTCGCTCTTTCGGCCGGAGCGAGCCTACGCGGGCGCGGTGATGGTCTACGCGACGGATCCGGCGAGAGGGCTCGACGCCGCCTGGGTCACGCGCATGGTCGCGGGCCTGCAAGAGCTGAAGGGCACGGGCCACGCGGACCCGGTGCTGGCGAAGCTCGTGCAGGAGCTGTGGGACCCGGGCTCACTGCCCGACGTGGCGCTCCCGACCGGGTTCACCGAGGGCGTGCCGGCGCGGGTCTACGCGACCGCCATCGACGCGGGCGAGCTGCCCGAGGGCAAGGTCCCCGAGAGTCGGCTGGTCCCCGCCCTCCTGGATGACGCCGGGCACCCCATCATCCTGCCCGCCCGCTACTGGGCCTGAAGGATCACCGCGCGCGCATCGACGTTGAGGACCTGCCGGCCGCCGTCGAGCTCCGCGAGCGGCGCGTCCCAGTGGGTGTGGCCGCAGATCGTCAAGGGGCCTGACGCCGCGCGCTCGAGGTGGGAGCGGATGGCGTCGTTGCCTCGCTGGCTCGGGCCGCCGCTCGGTCCCTCGTGGAGGACGAGCAGGTCGACGTCTTCGGCGAGAACGAGCGCGAGCGTGTCGAGGAAGTCGAAGGCGTCTCTCCGGCCCGGCTTGTCGGGGTTGCCGATGATGTGGTCGACGCCGCCGAGCCGGAGGCCGTCCAGCTCGAGCGCGCGGTCGTCGAGGCGGTGCACGCCGGGCCTGGCGTAGAGGCGGCGCGCGTCTTTCTCCGCGCCGAAGCGGTCGTGGTTGCCGGCCACGCCGGCGACCCAGCGGTAGAGCTCCGCGAACGCCTCCCACACGCCCGTCACGTCGCCCGAGGCGCCGCGCACGTCGCCCCCGGGCGCGCTGTAGAGGTCGCCCGCGAGGAGGACGCCGACCCGGGCTGGCTGGGCGAGGGCGTCCAGCTCGAGCAGCTCGATGGCGAGGGCTTCACCGAGCAGGAGGCTCTCCGCGCCCATGTGGGAGGGCACGACGCCTTGCAGGTCGCCCGTGACGACCAGCGCGTCGAGGCAGGCGGGGAGGGCGTCGACGCGCGCGAGGTGGACCGGCAGCAGGCACGAGTCGACCCCGCCCCTCCGAGCCGCGTTCAGGTAGGGGACCTGGAGGCAAGGCTCCGGGTCGATGTCGACGACGCGCACCCGAGCAGGATGGCGTGGGCGGGCGCGCTGTCAACATGGGTGTCCTTGGGCGGGGCGGCGCTCGGCGGCTCGTGTCGCTCCTCTGATGGGCGGGCAAGGGCAGGGGCACCGGCACGGGCAGGGGCACGGGCAGGGGCACGGGCAAGGGCACGGGGCAGTCGGGCTGAAGAACGCGCGCGTTCTTCAGCCCGACTGCTAGAGCGTGACCAGAGTCTCCATGCGCTCGTGCAGGGTGCGGAGCGCTTCGCTCGCGGGATCGACCAGCAGGCCCTTGGCCGCGGCGTCGCGCGCGCGCTCGTTCTCGCCGGCCGCCTCGTGGGCCTCGGCGAGGAGCTCCCAGATCTCGGTCCAGTCGGCCGCCTCGTAGCTCGCGGTGCGGAGCGCGCTGATCGCCTCGTCGAGGTCGCCCATCGCCCTCGAGGCCTTCGCGTGCGCCACGAGCAGGTCGACGTCGTCCAGCTCCGAGAGCAGCGCGGTGCGGGTCACCTCGAAGGCCAGGTCGGCGCGCTCGCCCGCGAGGAGCTGGGTGGCGAGCATCGCGGGGTCTTCGCCTTCATCGGGCGCCTCGCAGTAGGCGTGGGCCCGGAGCTCGAGCGTGGCGCGGGACTGGCTCTGGAGCAGGCGCGCGTCTCTCGCGTCCACGGCGAGGCCGCGCTCGATGACCTGGACCGCGCGGGCGGGCTTGCCGCGCGTGAGCAGCACCTCGGCGAGCTGGACCCAGGGCTCCACCCAGTCCGGGTCGCGCTTGGCGGCGCGGGTGAAGGCGAGCTGGGCCGTCTCGAGCTGCCCCAGGCGCGCGAGGGCGCAGCCGTGGGTGAGCAGGAGATCGGCGTCGGTCGGGTCGAGCTCGAGCGTGCGCTCGGTCAGCTCCACCGCCTCCTCGAGGCGCCCCTGAGAGAGCAGCTCCTGCGCGAGCATGGCGGGCTCGTCCCGCTTCGGGTCCGACCGGAAGCGCAGCACGCGGAGATCGAGGTGAAAGGGCGCCGCGGAAGAGGTCTGCGTCAGGTCCATGATCTCGTGCTGCCCAAACGGGCCGAAGAACGCAAAAAATCAGCGCTCCGGGCTGCTACCGTCAGTCGCCGTGGCCGGCGTGCGTCCAGCGCGGCATGGCGACGGCGACGAGGACGAAGATGGCGAAGGCCAAGAAGTCGAAGAGCGTGTTCTTCTGCACCGACTGCGGGGCGGACACGCCGCGGTGGCTGGGCAAGTGCCCCAGCTGCGGCGCGTGGAACACGCTGACCGAAGAGAAGGTGCGGCCCGCGCCCAAGGGCGCCTCGCGCGCCGTGCCCCGGGGCATCGCCCCGCGCAGCCCGGCCCAGCCGCTCTCGGACGTCCGTCCCGAGGACGCCGCACGCAGGTCGTGCGGCATCGGCGAGCTGGATCGGGTGCTCGGCGGCGGCGTCGTCGCGGGCAGCGCCATCCTGCTGGGCGGCGACCCGGGCATCGGCAAGTCCACGCTGCTCATGCAGGCCCTGACCGGGCTGGCCACGGAGGACGGGCCGGCGCTCTACATCAGCGGTGAGGAGTCGGCGGCGCAGATCGCGCTGCGCGCGCGGCGGCTCGCGGTGGACACGCGGCATGTGCTCGTCCAGGCGACCACGGATCTCGAGGAGGTCGAGGACTCCATCGCCAAGGAGAAGCCCGGCGTGGTCGTCATCGACTCGGTGCAGACGCTCCGGAGCGGCTCGCTCGAGTCGGTGGCGGGCAGCGTCTCGCAGATCCGCGAGGTGGCGAGCCGGCTCATCGAGATCGCCAAGCGCGAGGGCACGACGCTCTTCCTCATCGGCCACGTGACCAAGGAGGGCATGCTCGCGGGGCCCAAGGTGCTCGAGCATCTGGTCGACACGGTGCTCGCGTTCGAGGGCGACACCAGCGGCGCGTTCCGGCTGGTCCGGGCCAACAAGAACCGCTTCGGCGCGGCGCACGAGGTGGGCGTCTTCGAGATGGTGCAGGACGGGCTGCGCGAGGTCCCGGACCCGAGCGCCCTCTTCCTCGCGGAGCGGCCGGAGCGGGCGGCGGGCTCGGTCGTCGTGCCCACGGCGGAGGGCTCGCGCCCGCTGCTGGTGGAGCTGCAGGCGCTGCTCGCGAGCGCGGTCTACGGCAGCGCGCGCCGGGTGGTCAGCGGGGTGGACTCGAGCCGCGTCGCCATCCTGCTCGCGGTGCTCGACAAGAAGGCGGGCATTCACGCGCTCGATCAGGACGTGTTCGTCAGCGTCACGGGCGGGGCGCGCATCGACGAGCGCGCGGCGGAGCTGCCGCTGGCCCTCGCGATGGTCTCGAGCCTGCGGGAGCGGGCTCTGCCCCAGGAGCTGGTCGCGTTCGGTGAGGTGGGGCTCGCGGGCGAGGTCCGCGCCGTGCCGCGCGCCGGGCAGCGGCTCCAGGAGGCGAAGAAGCTCGGCTTCACCCGCGCCATCCTCCCGGCGGGCAACCTCGACCGGCTCAACGGCGACGCCCCGAAGGGCATGAAGCTCATCGGCGTGCGCACCCTGGCCGAGGCGCTCGAACGCGCCTTCTGAGAGCGCGGTCAGCCGCTGGGTGGGCCGGACGCGGCGCGCGCGCGGCGGAGCGCGGCCAGGCCCTCGAAGAGCATCCAGACCGCCAGCGCCAGCATGAGGATGGCCAGGCCGGCGAGGGGAGCGTTGCCCTGAGCGAGGAAGTCGCGGAGCTTGGCCACGAGCGCGAGCAGGGCCACCGCGGTCACGAAGATCATCGGGATCACGAGCGGGAGCACCGGGCGCTTCCGGGCCGCGAAGTAGAGCGCGAGCACCATCAAGGTCAGCGCGGCGAGGAGCTGGTTGCTCGCGCCGAAGATGGGCCAGAGCACCCAGCCCGCCTGGCGGGTCTGCCCGGAGCCGGGATCGGTCACGTCCACGAAGGCGAGCGCGGCGGCGGGGAGGACGGCGAGCGCGGTGGCGATGTAGGGGTTCTCGAGGGGGCGCAGCTTCAGCGCCGCGCCGAGCTCCCCGAGGATGAGGCGCTGGATGCGGGTGGCGGTGTCGAGCGTGGTGGCGGCGAAGGAGATCACCAGGACGGCCATCAGCGTGCGGGCGAGGCCGGTCGGCAGCCCCAGCGCCTCGAGGAACGCGCCGCCGCCGAGCACGAACGCCGCCGCCTTGTTCGCGCCCGCGTGCGCCCAGCTGTCGTAGTAGACGGCCCAGCTGAGGTCGGTCACCTCGCCCTGTCCCGGCAGCGCGCAAGCGGTGACCATGCCGACGCCGGCCACCGCGGCCATCGTGGAGGCGAGGGCGAGGGTGCCTTCCCCGATCATGCCGCCGAAGCCGACGTAGCGGGCGTGGCCGAGCTTCGAGAGCTGCTTGCTCGAGGTGCCGCTCGCGACGAGGCCGTGGAAGCCGCTGATCGCGCCGCACGCGATGGTCACGAAGAGGAGCGGGAAGAGCGGCGGGGTGCTCTCGTCGAACACGCGGACGGCGGGCGCGTCGAAGTGGGGGTGAGCCACGAACAGGCCGCCGAAGAGGAGCGCGAGGCCGACGAAGAGCTGATGGCTGTTGATGTAGTCGCGGGGCTGGAGCAGCAGCCACACCGGCAGCAGGCTCGCGACGGCCGAGTACGCGAAGAGGGCCACGATCCAGGTCCGCTCCGCCCCCTGCCGCGACAGCCCGAGGTCCTGGAGATCGAGCGGGAAGAGCGTGCCGAGCCAGACGAAGAGGTAGAGGAGCGCCAGCGCGATCAGCGACGGCACGAGCGCCTTCATCTTCTTGCGGTAGAGCAGCCAGCCGATGGCCACCGCGATGACGATCTCGATGTTGATGGGCAAGACCGCGGCGGGCTGCGAGACGAAGAGGCCGGCGATGGCCATCGCGAAGACGGCGAGCACGAGCCAGACGAGCACCAGCACGAAGCAGAGGAACATCAGCCGGGCGCGGCCGCTGATCACCCCGCCCGCGATGTCGCCAATGGAGCGCCCTTTCTCGCGCACGCTGGCCACGAGCGCGCCGAAGTCGTGCACCGCGCCCATGAACAAGGTGCCGAGCACCACCCAGAGGAGCGCGGGGAGCCAGCCCCAGTAGGCGGCGACGCACGGGCCGATGATCGGCGCCGCGCCCGCGATGGACGTGAAGTGGTGCCCGAAGAGGATGTGCTTGTCGGTCGGGACGAAGTCGCGCCCGTCCTCGAGCGCGTGGGCCGGGGTCTCGATGTCCTCGTCGATCTGGTAGATGCGGCGGCCGATCCACCTCGCGTAGAAGCGGTAGCCGAGCGCGAAGCAGGCGAGCACCGCCAGGGTGGCGAGGGCCGCCATGGCTCAGCGCAAGAGCGCCTCGGCGGCCTCGGCCAGGCGCGTCCGGCGGGTGCGCTCCGCCGTCACGATGGCGGCCACCGTGTCCTTGGCGCGCTCGAGGTCGTCGTTCATCACCAGGTAGTCGAAGAAGGCGTAGTGCTCGATCTCGTCACGCGCCTTGTCGAGCCGACGCGCGATCACCGCGTCGGCGTCGGTGCCGCGGCCGCGGAGCCGGCGCTCCAGCTCGGCCATGGAGGGCGGCAGGATGAACACCCCGATCGCGCTCGGGAGCCGGGCCTTGATCTGCCGCGCGCCCTGCACGTCGATGTCGAAGATGATCCCCGTCTTGCCCTCGCGCCTGGCCCGCTCGAGCTCGTCCAGGCTGGTGCCGTAGAGGTTCTGGTGCACCACCGCGTGCTCCGCGAAGCGCCCCTCCTCGCGCATCGACTCGAACACCGCGCGCTCCACGAAGTGGTAGTGCGTCCCGTCTTGCTCGCCCTGACGAGGGGCGCGCGTGGTGTGCGAGACCGAGAACATCACGTCGTCGAACGTCGCCAGCAGGTGGCGGGTGAGGGTGCTCTTGCCGGCGCCCGAGGGCGAGCAGAGCATCAAGAGGAGCGGCTCTTCCATCGCAGACACTCTTCCATCGAGAACACAGGCCTCGAAGCTACTACAGAATGTTTTGGGCCTGCTCGCGCATGCGGCTGACGGCGGCCTTCATCTCGACCACCGACTGCGCGAGGGCCGCGTCGGCGCTCTTGCTGCCGATCGTGTTGGTCTCGCGGGTCATCTCCTGGAGGAGGAAGTCGAGGCGCTTGCCCGCCGTCTCGTCCTCCCCGCGCAGGAGCGCGCGCATCTGCGCCGCGTGGCTGCTCAGGCGCGCGATCTCCTCGGCGATGTCCGCGCGGTCGGCGAAGAGCGCGACCTCGTGCTCGAGCCGGCCCGGGTCGAGGGACACGTCGCCGTCCTCGAGGAGGCGCTCGATGCGGCCCCGCAGGCGCTGTCGGTAGCCGTCCACCATCTCGGGGACGCGGGCCTGCACGCTCGCGAGCTGCGCGAGGAGCGCGTCGAGGTGTCCCGAGAGATCGGCGGCGAGCGCCTCGCCCTCGCGGCCGCGCATCGTCCAGACCTCTTCGCAGGCGGCGTCGGTGGCGAGGGCCAGCGCCTCGCTCGCCGCCTCGTGGTCCTTCTCGCCCGACGCGCTGAAGAGATCCGGCACGCAGCTCAGCAGCGACAGCGGCACCGGCTCGCCCGGCCGCAGCTCGTCGCGCAGCGCGCTCAGCTGTCCGAAGGCCGCCCGCGCCCGGTCCACGTCCAGCGCGGGGGGGCCACACACGTCGCCCTGAAGCCTCGCCTGCACCTCGACGCGCCCGCGGCGGAGCGACCTGCGCACGCGCTCCTCGACCGCGCCCCCGTGCTCCGCGACGTCGGTCGGGAGCTTGACGCGTACATCGAGGTATCGATGGTTGACGGCCCGGATCTCGACGAGCACGCGGCCCTGGCCCAGCGGAGCCTCCCCGACGCCGTGGCCGGTCATGCTCCGGATGCCGCCTGCCTCCTTGGGGGCCGTCGAGGCGTCGCTCACGCGCGCGCCCTCAGGTCAGCCGCTTCTTGCGCTTGATCTCGTCCATCACGCGCTGGTACTCGATCTCGAAGCTCGCGGTGCCCTCCTGGAGGTTCTTGATCTTCGAGCGGACCTCCTGGTCCAGCTCGCCCTCCAGATCGAGGTGGCGCCGCATGATCTTCGTCATCTTCTTCCGGAGCACGATGTCGTCCGAGAAGACCTCCTCCACGTTCTGGCTGTGGAAGAGCATGGTGAGGAGCTGCTCGAGCACGTACGGCAGCATCTCGTCACCGATCGGGACCTGCCGCTCCCGCGCCACCATCGACTTCATCTTGCCGAGCTGGCTGTAGGGCAGACCGCGGATCTCCATCCGGTTCTTGGCCTCCTCGAGGATCTCGCGATCCTGCCGGAGGTACTCCTTCATCACCGCCTCGATGTCGAGCTTGACCTCGGCGTGGTCACCGACCTCGATGTCCTGATCCTTGACCAGGGTGCCGATGATCTCGTCGGCGATGACGGGAACTTTTCCGCTGTAGAGTCGCATTCCGTCCTTCGGTCCGGCCGGCGGGGGACGAGGGCCGGCGAGAGCGAGCGAAGGCTAGCTCGGAAGCTCGCGCAGATCCACGGAGTTTCAGCCCTCCGCGCCCTGCTCCAGGCGGCGCTCCATGCGGCTGATCAGCTCGGCCCAGCCCTCGCGATCGATGATGCGATTGAACTGGCTCCGGTAGTTCTGGACCATGCTGACCCCGTCGGTGGTGACGTCGACCACGCGCCAGTCGCCGCCCGACTGGACCATGGCGTAGGCGATCTCCACCGGCGGCTGTCGGCGCTGCGCGCGGGAGCGGGCGCTGGTGGTCACGACGGTGCGATCGCCGCGGGCCTGCTCGCCCTCGTAGCTCACCTCGTAGTCGAGGATCCGCTCCAGGTTGGTCTCGTAGTTGCGCTCGACGAGCTGGCGCAGCAGCGAGACGAAGCGCTCTCGCTCCTCGGGCGTCTGGGCCTCCCAGTGCTCGCCCAGGGCTTGCCGCGAGAGGGCCTCGTAGTCGATCAGCTCGTTGAGGAGCCGGGTCAGCCGCTGCGAGCGCCGGGCGTTGGCCGGCGTGCGCAGGATCCGGTTGACCTCCTCGTGACGCCGCTCGAGGTAGGCGCGGGCGCCGCCCTGGGCCGACGCGAGCGGGGCGGCGGCGAGCGCCGGCACGAGGAGGAGCAAGGCGAGGAGGGGGGCGAGGGTCGGTCGGAGCGTGCGCATGTTGTCCTTCGTCGGGCCTTCGACGCGCGTGCGGCGTCGGTATTCGCCACCAAACGGGAGACGAACCGTGGGACCCGGACGGCTCATTCGCAAGGCGGTTGCCACGCGTGAACGAGCCGGTCGGCGCTCGTGCGCTCGAGGTTGGCCAGCGCCGCGTTGTAGTCGTGGATCGCCTTGAGGTGCCCGAAGCGCGCGCCGAAGTACGCCCGGGCCGCGTCCACCAGGTCGCGCGCCTCGACGGTGCCCACGTCCCGGCCCTGCGCCGCGGCGATGAACCAGCGGCGCGCCGAGCGGCGCCCTCGGCCCCAGGCCTCGACCTGCCGCTGGGCGGCCTGCGCCGACTCGTAGGCCTCCGACACCTCCAGCTCGAGCCCACGGGAGGCTTCCCGCGAGCGCTCGCGCGTGTCGTCGAGCAGGGCGGACGCGCGGTCCACGCGGTGCACGTTGCCCCAGAGATCGAGCGACCAGCGCAGCACGAGCCCCGCCTGGATGGAGGTGTAGTTCGCCTGGTCGATGACGAAGGGGTTGCCCTGATCGGTGATGCCCGGCGCGTAGGTGGTGCCGAAGCGGTAGGCGAGGGCGAGGTCGGGGAAGAAGCCGGCCTGCGCGACGTCGAGCCCCGCCTGGCGCGCGCGGACCGCGGCCTCGAGCATCCGCACCTCGGGGCGCCGCTCGGTCGCCTGCGCGACGTAGTGGGCGCGCGGCTCCAGCTCGACCTCCACGGGCTCGATCGGGCAGGGCGGGATCCGGAAGTGTCGGACCCCGGTCAAGATCACCAGCGCCTGTCGCGTCGTCTGCTCCAGCCGGATCGCGTCGGCCTCCCGGGCCTCGATCTCGGCCAGCGCCGTCGCGAGGCGGTACTGATCGAGCTCGTTCACCTCCGCGTCGCCCTCGGCGATCTGCGCCTCGAGCCGCTCCGCCGCCTCGCGGATGGCGGGCAGGCCCTCGTCGAACATCTGCCGCAGATCGAGCGCGAGCTGGAGCCCGAAGTAGGCCCGGCGCACGTCGTAGCGGAGCTGCTGGCGGACCCGGGTGCGATCGGCCTCGGCCGCCCGGACCCCCGCCCGCGCCGCGTCGCGCGCCGCGGGGAGCTTGCCGAAGGTCCAGAGCGGGATGATCCCCTCGATGGAGAAGCCGAGCACGGGCTGCCACGGGTTGTCGATGGGGAGCTGCGGGTCGGGGCTGAAGATGGGGCTGCCGCGGACCTCGGGGGCGAGCGAGACCCCGGCCGTGATCCAGGACTGGAAGAAGGGCGAGACCCAGGCCTCGTCGAGCTGCGCCCGCGCGGCGCGGATCCGCGCCTGGGCGGCGCTCATGCCGGGGTAGGTCCGCTCGGCGCGCTGCACGAGCTGCGTCACGTTCAGGACCGGCGGCTCGCCTTCCTCCTCCGCGGCTGCCTCGTCCGCTCGCTGCGCGGCGAGCGGGGCGCAGAGCAGCACCGAAGTCACCGAGAGCAGACATGCCAGGCAGGGGCGCCGCACGGGGCCGGTGGTAGCACATGGTGGGCAGGCCGGCAGCGCGCTAAGCCCCGGGATGGATCCGAAGGCCCACCGCCGCTTCCTCGACTACATCGACAAGTACGTCTACTTCGGCGGGTCCGACCTCCCCAAGCTGACCCGGGACCAGTGGGAGAAGCTGACCGCGGAGCGCGGGCCGCTCGAGGTCAAGGCCGCCGCGGACGAGCTGGACGCGGATGAGCTCCGCCGCCTGCGCGCCATCCGCCGCCTCCTGCTCGTGGACTGACGGTCCGTCAGCCCTGGTGGAAACCCGAGCCTTGCGGGATGTCGCCCTTGTCGGTGAGCGCGGTCAGGAGCTTGGCCGTCGCGCACAGGTTGCCGTCGACCGAGACCTGGCCCGCCACCTTCCAGATGTTGGAGCGGCGCTGCACGACCTCTACCTCGACGTCCATGCGGTCGCCGGGGATCACGGGGCGACGGAACTTGGCTTCCTCGACACCGAGGAAGTACATGACCTTCTGGGCGTTGTCGTAGGGGTCGGACGCGTAGGCGAGCACGCCGGTGAGCTGCGCCATGGCCTCGAGGATGAGGCCGCCGGGGAAGATGGGCGCGCCCGGAAAGTGCCCGGGGAAGAAGGGCTCGTTGTAGGTGACGCACTTCACCGCCTTGGCGCTCTGGCGCGGCGCGAGCTCCGTGACGCGGTCGATGAGCACGAACGGCGCGCGGTGAGGGAGGATGCGCAGGATGCGGTTGATGTCGAAGTCCATCGCGCGCTCATCATCCCACGGGCTCACGGCCCTGGGGAAGAGATCGCCCGGGCCGTCAATCGCGCCGCGATCGCCTCGATGAGGAGCGCGTTGCCCCGCGCGTTGACGTGGCAGCACCAGTCCTCGTACACGCGCTCCTGGGTCTGACGGTAGATCCCCGTCAGGTCCTCGAAGGCGACGCCGTGCTCGCGCTCGAGCCGCGCCCCCTCGGCCTGCAGCGCCGGGTAGCCGGCCGGCACGACCCGCGCGAGGCTGTCGCTGACGCGCGTCTCGGCCTCCTCGTCGTCGGTGAACGGCTTGCTCTCGGGCACGTACTGGTTGGGCTGCAGGAAGAGCGCGAAGGCCGCCCCGTCGCGCGTCGCCTGCTCGGCCATTCGCTGGTTGGAGCGGGCCCACGTCGAGGCGAGCTCCCGCACGAGCGGCCCGAGATCGCGCGCGTGATCCCCGAAGTCCTCGGTCGGTCCGCGCTGCCCGTAGCTCTGGTGATCCCGGCTCGAGAGGGTGGCGAGCCGCTCCTGCAGCGTGCCGAGGCGGGCCGCGTCGCGCTCGTCGAGGGTCCACCAGACGAGGTTCGCGGTCGGCGACCACCCCAGGCCGCTGTCGTTCATCCAGCGCGCGCGCGCACGCCGCGCCTCGCTCAGCAGGGTCGCCTCGCCCGCGGCCGCGAGGTAGTCGGGCCCCTCCGCGCTCGACGCCATGAAGGCGCGCCAGTTGTACGGATAGGCCGTGTGAACCCCGTGGTACTGGTGGTTCGCGCCCGCGCCCGCGATCTCGTTGAAGCCGTCGAGCTCGATCACGAGGTCGAACGCGTAGCCGCGCAGCGCGAGCCACTCGAGCGAGAACAGCGACTGCGGCTGCTTCCAGGAGGGCGTCGCGGCCACCACCAGCACGATCTGGCGGCCCGGGGCCAGGGGCTGGAGCGCGTCGCGCAGCGCCTCGTGGTGGTCGCTGCCCATGAGGAACGCGACCGACCCGCCGAAGAGCCCGACCACGTAGCGCTCGGGGCCGCGCGCGGGCGGCACGTCGTCCGCGCCCCAGACGCTGGTGCCGTCCGGGGTCAGCCAGGACTCGACCGTCGGGTCGAGCACGTAGCCGACGTAGGGGTGCGTGGCCCACTTGGCGTGGGTGTCCTCCCGGTCGGCCCGCGGCAGCGTGACCTCACCCAGCTCGCGCGCGGCGATCTCGGCCCGGGTCTCGGCCAGCGCGCCCGGCGACATGGGCTCGCCGCGGCGCACCCAGTACAGCCCGAAGGCCGCCGCCTCGACGAAGACGATCCCCGCGAGCGCCGCGACGACGTGTCGCGCCCAGCGGCGCTTCGGGGGTGGGGCCTCGCTCACCGCGACGAGCTTAGCCGCCCGCGAGCGTCGATCAGAAGAACTGACCGATGGTGAACTGGAAGTCGATCTCGCTCTCGCGGAGCTCCGCGCGACGGTCGAGCGGGATGCCCCACTCGAAGCGGAGCGGACCCAGCGGGCTCACCCAGCGGATGCCGAAGCCGACGCTCGTGCGGAGGTCGAAGGGGTTCACGGTGCACGGGTCGTTCGCGCTGCTGCCGACGAGAGAGGAGGGCGCGTCGCAGAACTGGCCGTTGAGGTTCCAGGCGTTGCCGCCGTCGTGGAAGACCACGCCGCGGATGCCGACCTCCTGCACGATCGGGAACTCGATCTCGAGGTTGTAGAAGAACTGCATGTTGCCGCCGATCGGCACGCCGATGTCGGAGGCAGCCACGTTCGGGTCGCGGTCGCGGCCGATGCCGAGGCGGGGGCCGAGGCTGTTCAGCGGGAACCCGCGCACGTTGAAGATGCCGCCGAGGAAGTAGCGCTCGTAGACCGGCACGCCCGTGTCGCGGCGTGAGGTCACGAGGCCGCCGACCGCGCGCGCGCGGAAGACGACGCCCTCGAGGATCGGGTAGTAGACGCGCGTGTCGACGCTGTGGCGGATGTACGTGTTCTGGGCCTCGGAGCCTAGGTACTCGTCGGAGATCTCGGCCGAGTAGCTCGCGTAGAAGCCCTCGGTCGGGAAGAGCCGGTTGTTCCGGCCGTCCCACGTCACCGTCAGGCGCAGCGAGTTCGTCAGCCCGGCGCGGAAGAGGTTGCGGAGCGGCAGCTGCGGGAAGAGCTGCTGGACCTGCTGGTTGGTCGCCGTCGCGCCGAAGAGACCCTGGGTCGCGGCGCCGATCTCGACGTAGTCCGCGCGGAACTGCGCGAAGAAGCGGAGCCGGTAGTCGCCCAGGGGGTGACCGACGGTGAGGCTGCCGCCGGTGGAGTCCCGCGTGAAGAAGCTCAGCTGGCGGACGGTCTTGAAGAGATCGAAGCCGAAGGTCCACTCGGTGTCGAAGAAGTACGGCTCGAGGAACTGGATCTGCACCAGCTGGCGGATGCCGCTGAGCTGGAGCTGCAGGCTGAGGGACTGGCCGTTGCCGAAGAGGTTCTGCTGCTGGACCTGGCCGGTCAGGATGAAGTTCTCGATCGAGCTGAAGCCGGCGCCGACCTGGAAGGTGCCCGTCGCGCGCTCGCCGACCTCGATGTAGACGACGAGGCGATCGGGGGCCGAGCCCTCCTCCTCGCTGAGCTCCACGCGCTCGAAGTACCCGAGCGCCTGGATGCGCGCGCGGCTCTGCTCGGCGTCGCTCTGGCTGTAGAGCTGACCTTCGACGAGCTGCACCTCGCGACGGATCACGCTGTCGCGCGTCTTGGTGTTGCCGCGGATCTCGATCCGCTCGACGCGCACCGGAGGGCCGCGGCGGATCACGATCGCGACGTGCACGACGCGCCGCTCCATGTCGAGGTCGGTCTCCGGCGCGATGTCGACGGCCGCGAAGCCCTCGTCCCGATAGCGCCGGGTGATGTTCATGAGGCTCTGCGCGATCTGCGTGCGGTTGAACCACTCGCCCGGGTTCGCGGTGACCATCTCGCGCAGCTCGCGACGCCCGCCCAGCGGCTCGACGCGGGCGCCCTCGTCGTCGACCTCGCGCACCACCAGGCGGCCGATGCGGAAGCGCGGGCCCTCCTCGATGGGGATCGTGACGTCGATGTACGTGCGGTCCGCGCTCAGGTCGATCCGCGGGGTACCGACACGCATCGCGAGGTAGCCGCGATCGTAATAGAAGGCCTGGAGGCGGGTCGTGTCCTCCTCGAAGTGCGCGCGGTTGAAGCGGTCGTCGTTCGAGATGAAGGAGAAGAAGCCGCTCTGGCGCGTGCGCATCACGCTCTGGAGCTCGCCGTCCGCCAGGTGGCGGTTGCCGACGAAGCGCACCCGGCGGACCGTGACGCGCTCGCCCTCGTCGACCTGGAAGACCACGTCGACCTGGTTGTTCTCCATCCGGCGCAGCCGATAGCTGACGCGGGCCAGGAAGAAGCCCTCCTCGGCGTACTTGTCGCGGATCGCGGTGACCTGCTCGCGCACGGTCGGGACCGAGAGGATGCCGCCCTCGGTCAGGTCCACGACCTCCACGAGGTCGGCCTGCTCGACGTTGTCGTTGCCCTCGAAGGTGATCCGCCCGATCGCGGGCCGCTCGCGGACGCGGAAGGTCAGGTCGATGCGGTCGCTGCCGCGCTCCTCCGCCTCGACGACGATGTCGTCGTAGAAGCCCTGGTTCCAGAGCGCCTGGGCGTCGCGGGCGACGGCCGAGTCGCGGCAGGTGCTGCCCGGGCGGAGCCGGATGGTGGCGGTGACGTCGTCGTCCGAGACGCGGCGGTTGCCGCGGATCCGGATGCGTCGAACGCGCCGCCCGTGACAGAGGGTGCGAGGCACGTCGAGCCCCTCCTCCTCGTCTTCGACCGGCTCGTACGCCTCCTCTTCTTCCTCGGGTTCCTCGGGCGCCTCTTCTTCTTCGGGCGCTTCTTCGGCTTCGGCGTCGGCGTCAGCTTCGGCTTCGGTCTCGGATTCGATCTCCGGGTCGGCGTCCGCCTCTTCGCCCGCCTCTTCGATCTCGGCGTCCGGGTCCTCCTCTTCCTGGGCGCGCGCGCCTGCGCTCACGACGAGCGAGCCCGCGAGCAGCGCGAAGAAGAGCGATCCGGTCCGAAGCCAATGATTCACGAGATTTCGCCAGCTCTAGCCGTGGGCTTCGGAGGGGTCAAGCGGCGCCTCGACCGCGTCGTCGGCAGTGTCGGGCGATGGGTCGGGGGATGGGCCGGGCGATGCGTCGTCGGCTCGCGCCTCGTCGGTGTCTTCGCTGCGGCGCCAGTCGGACTCGATGCGTCCGTCGCGCATGGAGACCTTGCGCGGCATGCGGTCGGCCAGATCGCGGCTGTGGGTGACGATCAGGAAGGTCGTGCCCCGGCTCTCGTTCAGATCGAAGAAGAGCTTGTGGATGGCCTCACTCGTCTTCGAGTCGAGGTTGCCCGTCGGCTCGTCGGCCATGACCAGCTTCGGCTCCATCACGAGGGCGCGCGCGAAGGCGACGCGCTGCTGCTCGCCGCCGGAGAGCTCCCCCGGCCGATGGCTCAGGCGGTGGCTCAGCCCGACCTCGTCGAGCAGCTCCTTGGCCCGATACTCGACGGCGCGGCGCTTCTTCCCCTGGATGAGGCCCGGCATCATCACGTTCTCGAGCGCGGTGAACTCGGGCAGCAGGTGGTGGAACTGGAAGACGAAGCCCAGGCTGTCGTTCCGGAAGGCGGCCAGCTGCGCCGCGGAGTAGCGCGTGACGTCGCGGCCCTGGTAGCGGATCGAGCCCGCCGTCGGCAGGTCCAGGGTGCCGAGGATGTGCAGCAGCGTGCTCTTGCCCGCGCCGCTCGGCCCGACCACCGCGAGCATCTCCCCCTGTTCGATGCGCAGATCGATGTCCTTGAGGATCACGACCTCGCGCTCCTCGTGGAGGAACTTCTTCCAGACGCCCTCGACTTCGACGAGGGGGGCGGGGCTTGGCTGGCTTTGCATCAGGTGTCTCGCAGCGCTTCCATGGGCTGCAGGCGGCTGCCGAGGATTGCGGGGTAGATGGTCGCGAGCAAGCAGACGATGACCGTCGCGACGCCCGTCAACGCGAACTCGGCCGGGTCGACGTGGACCGGCAGCCTGTCGATGTAATAGACATCGGGATTCAAGTTGACGCCGAAGTGCTCCGTGGCGAACGTGGCGATGTAGCCGAGCCCGAGCCCGGTCGCCGCGCCCAGCACACCTATCATCAGACCCTGGGCCATGAAGATCGCCACGATCTGCTCGGCCGTCGCCCCCATCGCCTTGAGGATCCCCACCTCCTTGCGCTTCTCCTGCACGAGGAGCGTCAGGGTGGCGACGATGCAGAAGCTGGCGACGAGGATCGCGATGCCCAGCATGATGAACATGACGAGCTTCTCGAGCCGCAGCGCGCCGAAGAGGTTCTTGTTCACCTCCTGCCAGGCGCGGACGCGCAGATCGTCTCGGGCGATCGCGCGCTCCATCGCGGCGGCGACGCCCATGGCGGCCTCGGCGTCCCAGACCTTCGCCTCGATCCCCGTGATGGCGTCGCCGACGCTGAGGAAGCCCTGCGCGGCCTCGAGCGTGGTGTACGCCATCTTGACGTCGAACTCGTACATGCCGCTGTAGAAGATCCCGGCCACGCGGAAGGGGCGGCTCTTCGGCATGGGGCCGCTCGGGCCGAGCTCGCCGAGGGGCGAGACCACGTTCACCTCGTCGCCCACGTGCAAGCGCAGGGTCCGGGCGAGCTCCTGGCCCACGATGAGCCCCGGCAGGACGTCGGGCCCGAGCCCATCCTCGGGCGCGTCACCCGGCGCCGCGGTCTCCTGCGAGGGCCGCTCGGGCAGCGCGCCCTCGGGGAGGAGGAACTCGTCGATGTCCGCCTCGATGCGCTCGCGCTCGACCTGTTCACGATCGACCTCATCGAGGGTGCGCTCCACCTCGTCGAAGAGGCTGCCGCGGTCGTTCTCGGTCGGCCCGTCGTCCATCTCGATGCGGCCCGGCTCGGGCGGCGCCAGCAGGCCGCGGCGCATCTCGCTCGCGCGCAGCTCGTTCAGCCGCTCGGGGTGCTCGAGGTAGTCCAGCTGCCCGTGGCGCAGGTTGCGGCGCAGCTCGGTCACGTCGCCGATGGTCGCCGGGTCGATGCCCCGGATCACCGCGCCCGCGAGGTTGGTCGCGCTGGTGATCATCACCTCGCCCTGCACGTAGGGGCTCGCGGCGACGACGCCGTCGGTCGCGCGCACGGCGTCGAGGGTGGGCGCCCAGCCCTCGAACTCGCCGTGCTCCTGGTCCACGACGACGTGCGCGTGGTTGCCGAGGATCTTCTGCTTCAGGTCGTTCCGGAAGCCGCCCATGACGCTCAGCGTGCTCGTCAGGACGCACGAGCTGATCGAGACGGCGCCGATCGAGAGGAAGCCGATCGCCGTGACGAAGCCGCTCTTCTTCGCCCGCATCATGCGCGCCGCGACCAGGAGCCGGATCCCGACCGTCTCCATGCCGTCCAGCCCGAAGGGCAGCACGCGCGCCAGGATGCGGACGGAGGCGATGGTGGTGACGGCGAGCTTGATCGCGGGCAGCTGCCAGGCGTCGGGCGCGTCGCTGAGCGGCGTCCAGGGCAGCAGCAGGAGCACCGCCACGAAGGCTGCGCCGACGAGGACGTCGGTGACGAGCCAGAAACCGCGGCGGATGCGCTGGGAGATGAGGAACCACGCGCTGATGGCCGCGGTCTGCTCCACGAGCGCGCCCGCGTTGGTGACGATCAGGGCCGCGATGAGCAGCGGGAGCGTGCCCTGTGAGCTGGCCACCATGCGGATCGACTCGAGCTGCTCGGGCGTGCCGCCGACGGGCAGCGCGCCGCCCCCGAGCCCCGAGAGGAACGCGTTCGGCTCGCTGAAGACCTTCATCAACAGCGGGACGAGCGCGATCGCGCCTAGCGCGCGAAGGGTCGCGCCGACCGCCAGGAACAGCATGCGCGCCCGCCCTCGGGTGCCCGGCGCCACCCGAGGGAGGCGGATGAGCACCGCGAGCGCGAGCAGGAGCGTGATCGTCGAGGAGGGCGCGAACATCAGCGCCGGGAGCCACGCGAAGAGAGGCTGCGCCTCCATCGGGGCCGAGGGCTGCGCGACCACCCAGAGATAGGGCGCCATCGCGAGCACGTAGTGCAGCACCACCCAGGCGCCGAGCGCCGCGCCCGGCCAGCCGATGCGGAGCTCCCGCTCGGCGACCAGCGGTCGGCGGCGCTTCGGCTCGGGGAGCGGCGACAGCGCTGGCGCCGGATCCGCGGCCGCGGACTCCTCCGGCGCCTCTTCGCTCACGCGCCCTCCGGCCGGAGCAACGGGAAGAGCAGCACGTCGCGGATCGAAGACTGGCCGCAGATCGACATCACGAGCCGATCGACGCCGATGCCGCAGCCCGCCGCGGGAGGCATGCCGTGCATGAGCGCGCGGATATAGTCCGCGTCGAAGTCCATCGTCTCCTCGGCGCCCTTCTCACGGAGCGCGAGCTGCGCCTCGAAGCGCTCGGCCTGGTCGTCGGGGTCGTTCAGCTCGCTGAAGCCGTTGGCCAGCTCTCGGCCCTCGATGAACAGCTCGTAGCGATCACAGACCTTCGGGTCGGCGTCGTTGCGCCGCGCGAGGGGCGAGACCTCGAACGGGAAGCGCGTGATGAAGACGGGGCGCGACCGGGCGCCGTCCTCGGTGCGGTAGAGCTGCTCGAGCGCGGGCTCGGCGAGGATCTCGAAGAGCGCGAAGACGCGCTCGCCGTGGCTGGTGCACCCGTCGAGCAGCTTGCGCTCGTTCGGGGGGAGCTTCGCGGCCGCGCAGCGCTCGGCGAGCTTGGCGTCGTCGGCCAGGGTGTCGGCGTCCAGCCCGTCGAAGGGCGTCGGCCCGAGCTCGTCGCTCGTGACGCGGTCCAGGATCGCCTGGGTCATCGGAACGCGCGCGAAGTCGCCCGCGAAGTCGAAGCTGCGCTCCGCGCTCCAGCGCTCGCCGAAGCGCGCCGCCACCGCGGCGTCGGCCGCCTTGATGACCGCCTCCGTCAGGTCCATCTGCTCTTCGTACGTGGCGTACGCCATGTAGTACTCGAGCATCGTGAACTCCGGGTTGTGGCGTGTGCTGACGCCCTCGTTCCGGAAGTTGCGGCCGATCTCGTAGACCCGGTCGAAGCCGCCCACGACGAGCCGCTTGAGGTACAGCTCCGGCGCGATGCGCAGGAAGAGCGGGATGTCGAGCGCGTTGTGATGCGTGTGGAACGGCTTGGCCGTCGCGCCGCCGCGCACCGACTGCAGCATCGGGGTCTCGACCTCGAGGAAGCCGGACTCGTCGAGCACCCGCCGCAGCGCCCGCACGATGAGCGCGCGGGCCTCGAAGACCGCCGCCACGTCGGGGTTCGCGAAGAGGTCGACGTACCGCTCGCGGTAGCGCTTCTCGACGTCCTTGAGCCCGTGGAACTTGCCGGGGGGCGGGCGCAGCGCCTTCGAGATGTGCCGGTAGCTGCGCACCATCACCGCGGCGTCCCCGCGCCGCGTGCCCATGAGCGGACCCTCGATGGCCACGTGGTCGGCGAGATCGAGCGCCTTCAGCTGCGCCTGCTCGGCTTCCGTCAGGTCACCGCCCTTGTTGGGCAGGTACGCCTGCGCGCGCCCGTGCGGCGTCTGGATCACGAGGAACGGCCCGCGCTTGGCGACCACGCGCCCGTAGAGCGGGTAGGTGGGGGCGTCGGCCGCGATCTCGTCTTCCTGCGGGAAGCGCTCGACCTTCTCCCCGTCGCGCTCGACCACCGCGAGGGGCCCGCGGCGCTCGACGATCACGTCGGCGTCCTCACGGGCGACCTTCAGATCCTCGCGCTGACAGAGGGCGACCGCTTCGGCGCGCTTGTTCCGCTCCGCGTCGGTCGGACGGAAGTCGTTCGGGTAGGGCCGCGCTCCGGCCTCCCGCAGCGCGTCGGCGTGGGCCCTCCGCGCCTGCTCGAGCTCGTCTTCGGTCGCCACTCTCTCGTCTCCACGGCCGCGTGCGGCCTCAACACCAGGGCCGCGCGTTCATTGCGCCGGCCGTCGACAAATCAGCCCTTGCCGTCCGCCTTGTCGGCCTCGCGGTTCGCGCTGAAGAGCAGGTACTCCTCGATGAACGGGTCGATCTCACCGTCGAGCACGGCGTCGACGTTGCTCACCTTGTGCTCGGTCCGCTCGTCCTTGACCAGCTGGTAGGGCTGCATCGTGTACGTGCGGATCTGGGAGCCGAAGTCGATCGCGCTCTTGTCGCTCTCGTAGTTGTCCGCGAACTGCTTCGCCTTCTCCTCGAGCATCTTCTCGTAGAGCAGGCCGCGCAGCATCTTCATCGCGGTCGAGCGGTTCTTGTGCTGGCTGCGCTCGGCCGCGCACTTGACGACGATGCCGCTCGGCACGTGCGTGATGCGGATGGCCGACTCGGTCTTGTTCACGTGCTGGCCGCCCTTGCCGCCGGCGCGCATCGTGTCGACCTCGAGGTCTTCCTTCTTGATGTCGACCTCGACGTCGTCGTCGATCTCGGGCACCACGTGCACCGCGGCGAAGGAGGTCTGACGGCGCGCCTGGCTGTCGAACGGGCTGATCCGGATGAGCCGGTGCACGCCGTTCTCCGCCTTGAGGTAGCCGTACGCGTTGGGTCCGCGCACCGCGATCGACGCGTCCTTGAGGCCCGCCTCGTCGCCGGGCTGCTCGTTGAGGATCTCGATCTTGAACCCCTTCCGCTCGCACCACCGGAGGTACATGCGGAAGAGCATCTCGGCCCAGTCCTGCGCGTCCACGCCGCCCGCGCCGGGGTTCACGTAGAGGATCGCGTCGTTCTTGTCCTCGGGCTTGCTCAGCATGCGCGCCAGCTCGGCGCTGCGAACGCGGCCCTCGAGCTCGGGGATCTGCGACGCGACGTCGTCGACCATCGACTCGTCCTCGCCGGCCGCCATCTCGAGCAGCTCGCCGAGGTCGTTCACCTCTTGCTCGAGCTTGCGGAAGGTCGTGACCTGATGCTCGAGGCCTGCGCGCTCCTGCACCGTCTTCTGGGCCGCCTCGGGATCGTCCCAGAAGCCCTCGGCGCTGGTCTGCGCGTTCAGATGATCGAGGCGTCTCTCCAGTCCAGGGACGTCAAAGATACCTCCCCAGCGCATCGAGGCGCTGTGCGAGGTCGGAGAGTCGGTCTCGCGCCTCACTCACGGGCATGGTCATGCTGCATCTCCCAGATCGCGCGCGAGAGCTCACGCGCACACAAAAGAACAGGGGCCGATTATCTCGGCCCCCGGACGACGTCAACCGAGGCTCGGCTCAGAGATCGAGCGCGTAGCCGATGGTCAGGCCGGCCCAGCCGCGGATGGGGAGGGCGAGGGTGTCCGCCGCCGAGCCGCAGGGCTCTCCCGAGCCGGAGCCGTTGGCCGGTCCGAGCGAGCACGCGTCGGGCTCCTCCGGCGTGATCAGGCCGTCCATGCCGAAGCCGATGCGCCCGAAGATGCCCTCGGGCCAGCGGTACTCGAAGGTGATGCCGCTGTGGAAGAAGAGCGCCATGTCCCAGTGGCGCCGCGCGAGGAACATCTCGCCGCCGGTGCTCTCCCAGCTGATCGCGCCGCCGCCGAAGCCGAGCATCAGGCCCACGGCCGCGTTGCCGATGGGGTAGCGCCCGTGCACGCCGCCGGCGAAGCGTCCGCCGTCGCGGCCGATACCGCCGCCCGCGTAGAAGGCGAGGTAGCGCCACGGGGCGAACTCGATGACGCCGCCCGCGACGCCGAAGGGGGTGTCCACGCCGCCGACGAGCTCCACGGCGAGCAGGCGGTCGTAGACGGCCTCCGCCTCCGGGCCCTGGTCGGCGACCTCGGGCTCCGGGTCCTCCTCCGTCTGCGCGTGGGCGACGGGGGCGAGGACGCCGCTCGCGCCGGCGAAGGCGAGGAGGAGGGCGGCGATGAGGGCGTAGGGCAGGTGACGACGCAGAGTCATGGGGCGTCCTTTTAGGCAAACGAGCGCGCGAAGACAAGCCGAACCACGGCGCGATCGCACGGCTCGGACGACTTCGTACGCGGCCGCCCGGCGTCTGGTTTCAGGTCCCGATTTCCGGTCGCGCGATTCAGAACGTCAGCGCGAGCTGTCCGAACGCGCCGCCGGGCGTCGGCGAGAGGCCGAAGCGCAGCTGCGGTGCCGCCTCGGACGAGCCGCCGAAAGCGCCCGGCTGAGCCAGATCGATCACGATCATGATCGCGCCGAGGAGCGCCAGGGCGCCGCCGCCGATGTAGAGGCCGAGCGCGACGTCGTGCAGGGTGGCCGCCTCGAGCCAGCGATCGTGCTCGGGGCTGCCCTCCTGGATCGTCGGCGGCAGGCCGTCGAGCCGCGCCTGCCCCTCGACGGCCGCCGCGGCGCCGCCCCCGATCGCGCCGCCCCCGAGGACCATGCCCACGATGCCCACCGCGAGCAGGGTGTGGTCGGCCCCGCGGGTCCGGAAGACCGGGGCCGAGCTCGTCGCGCCCGGGCCCTCGACCACGGTGGCGTGACCCGACGCGGTCAGCGCGGGCTGCGTCGAGCCTTGCTGCGCGGCGGGCCCCCCCACGAACGGGTTCGGCGCGGAGGGGCTCGTCTGGCACTGGGCGTCGAGCGCCGCCGCCTGGCGCTGCGCGTGGTCGCGGAAGCGGCCTTCGGTGTCGAGCGCCGCGCACTGTCGGTACCAGCCGCCCGCGTCGCATGCGCGCTGACTCCGCTCGAGCGCGAGCGCCATGTTGCAGGCGGTCGAGGCGCGCTGATAGAGCTGATAGCTCTGCTGGAAGTACTGCGTGGCGAGGGCCGGGTTGCCGCCGTCCATCGCCGCGACGCCCCGCTCGAAGAGCTGACGCGCCTGCTCACGGGTGTCCTGCGCGCCAGCCGAGGACGGCGCGAGCGACGCGGCGGCGAGCGCGAGGGCGAGGCCTACCAGTCGGAGGCCTACCAGTCGGATATCGTGCGGTCGCCTCGCCATTCGGGGTCTCTCTGGGGTTGGGACGGAGGCGTTCGGGGGGCCGTCGAGGGGGGAAGGGTCCGGACGCGGGGCTCGGTCACCTCGCGCGGGGAGCGCTCCCGTCGACCTACGCCGCCGCGCCGCGGGGCTTCCCTCCGTGGGGACACGTCCACGGGATCCGGCGCGGGCACTGGCCGAGCGACCTCCGCTTCGGTCGGCGCCTCGACGGGTTCCGCCTCCGTCGCGTCCGGCGCGGCCGGCCCTGGCTCCGGCGGCGCGACGCTCGGCGGAGGCTCCACGGCGACGGCGGGCGCGGGCTGTGTCACCGGAGGGGGCGTGTCGTCGGATCCGTCGCGCGTCAGGCTCAGCGCCGCCACGACGCCCCCGCCCGCCAGCAGCGCGAGGAAGAGCCCCACGACGCCGGTCAGGAGCACCTTGAGCAGCGTGGAGCCCGACGCGGGAGCGGCCGCCATCGGCGCGGTGGTCGGCGTGTGCGCGGGCCCTGGCTGCCAGCTCGCCTGCGACGCGACGTGCGCCTGGCCCTGCTCCGACAGCCGTGTCCCCGACTCCGCCGTCGGCGCCTCCTGGCCGCTCCCGGAGAGACCGCTCGCCATGAGGGTCGGCATGTGCCCGACGCCCGCGCTGCGCGCCTCCATCGTCGGCGGCATCATGGCGGCTGCCGGCGGCGGCCCGCTCGCGAGCGTGGCCCCGGGGAGCGGGGCCGCGGACGCCACGCGCGTCTGCGGGTGACGGCGCACGGGCCCGCCGAGCGCGCTCACCGCCTGGCGCAGCGCGGCCGCGGCCTCGGCGGCCGAGGCGAAGCGGTCGGAGGCGTCCTTGGCGAGGAAGCGCTCGAGGAGCGGGCCGACCGGCCCCGGCGCGAGCTCCACGGGCAACGGCGGCACCGGCGTCGAGAGGATCTGATGGATCAGCGCCGCGGTCGACGGCGCGAGGAACGGGAGCCGCCCCGTCACCGACTCGAAGAGGCAGATGCCGACCGCGTAGATGTCCATGCACGGGTGCGGGTCGGCCCCGTTGAACTGCTCGGGCGCCATGTAGGGGAGCGAGCCGAGGATCTGCTGGCTCTGCGTGATCCGCGACAGGAACTGCTCGTCCATCGACGCGGCGAGGCCGAAGTCGAGGAGCTTCACGCCCACCACGCCCGACGCGAGCAGCCCCACGTTCGACGGCTTCAGGTCGCGATGCACGATGCCGGCCGCGTGGACCTCGGAGAGGGCGTCGCAGAGCTCCGCGCAGATCGTCAGCGCCTCCTGCGGAGAGACGACGCCTTCGCGCTCCAGGCGGTCCTCGAGGGTCTCGCCGTCGAGCAGCTCCATCACGTAGTAGGGGCCGCAGCTCTCGTCGACGCCGAAGTCGGTCACCTGGGCCACGCGCGGCGTGGTCACCCGGGCGAGGGCCCGCGCCTCGCGGTTGAAGCGCCGCACAAGCTCGTCGCTCCACCGCTCGAGCCGCAGGACCTTGAGCGCGAAGCGGCGGCCGAGCCCGACGTGCTCCACCTCGAGCACCTCGCCCATGCCGCCCTGGCCGATCTGGCGCTGCACGACGTAGCGACCCGCGATCGTCCTCCCGGGCGAAAGCGGCTCCTTGCGGCTCGGTTTCGCCGGGGCAGCGCTCACGAGGGCCGAGTCTAGCAAGCCCAGGCGGCGCCTGCCCCTGCCATGAGCCGAACCGCGCCCTGAAAGAGCGGCGTAACCGTCATGGGTGCTGTCGGTGGGCTCCGTCACCGGTACTCTCTACGCTCGATGGCGTCCGGACCTTGGCTCGTGCCGGGGTGGGGCGTCGCGGGAGTGTGGGATGGACGGACTTCAGATGAGCTTTCGAGGTGTGCTGATCGCGGCCCTCTTGATGGGGGCCGGGTGTGACGATGGGGTGGTCGACGACCCCGACTCTGGCGTGGAGCCGCCGCCGGTGGACGCCGGGCCGCCGGAGCCCGTGTCGGTGGACCACTGCGCGTTCGAGTCGGTGCCCGCCACCGCGCGCGCCGGAGGGGCGGTCGAGTCAGGCACGCTCGAAGCCGGCGTCGCCGAGACCATGCTCGACATCCCGCTCGGGGCGAGCCTCGCGGCCTACACCTCGCGCGCGGACGGCGTCGGGGCCGAGGGCTTCCTCCCCGCGCCCGACGAGCGGCACACCGAGCTCGCCGGCTCCTTCGCCCCGTCGGTGGGCATCGAGACCGCGCCGCGCGTCCGGGCCCTCGCGCTCCGCGCCGGCGGTGAGACCGTGATCGTCATGAAGGTCGACCTGGCCTCGAGCTACCAGGGCTTCGTCTACGACGTGGAAGCCGAGCTGGGGCCGGAGTTCGCCGGCAAGGTGATCATCGCGAGCAGCCACAGCCACTCGAGCTTCGGCAACTACTCCGGCCACACGGCGCTCGCGGTCGGCTTCGGCCGCTTCCGCTCCACCGTGTACGAGACGCTCATCGCGCAGATGGTCGCGACCGCGCAGGCCGCGGTGGCGGACCTGGCGCCCGCCCAGATCGGCTTCGGCTACGACCCGACCTTCGACGAAGAAGACCGCGTCAACCGCGACCGCCGCAGCGAGAACGACGAGCTCGCCGGAGGCCGTGAAGACGACCACCACCTCTTCGTCGTCCGCGTCGACGATCTCGAGGGCAACCCGATGGCGCTGCTCCCGGTGTTCGGGATCCACGGCACCATCCAGGGCGGCGGCAACGCGCTGGTCAGCACCGACTCGATCGGCGGCATCGAGCGCGTGCTGGAGGAGAGCTTCGACTCCGAGGTGCTCGTGATGCACCTGCAGGGGGCGGCGGGTGACGTCTCGCCGGCGGGGACCGGGGCCATCGACTGCGAGGGCG
This sequence comes from Sandaracinaceae bacterium, assembly GCA_040218145.1. Classification (GTDB taxonomy): domain Bacteria; phylum Myxococcota_A; class Polyangia; order Polyangiales; family Sandaracinaceae; genus JAVJQK01. The sequence continues at coordinate 25,721 of JAVJQK010000054.1, forward strand.
AGCAGGTCTGCGCCGACTTCGCGCGGCAGGAGACGGTGGGCGTCTACGCGCTCGACGAGATCCGCGCGGCCTGGGAGGAGGCGGGCGTGGAGATGCGGACCGAGCTGCCGCTCGAGATGGTCACGCGCCAGGTCCCGCTGGGCCCCGACTGGACGAACTTCTCGATCCGCGACGGGGCCCTCGAGTACGCCCCGTGGGATGGGCGCACGGACGCGGACGGAATCGTGTTCGACGAGGAAGGCGAGCTGGTCTCCCCGATCGACGAGTTCAACGCGCCCTACGGCGCGGCGCTCTGCGGCGGCGGGGACATCGGCCTGCGGCTGCCCCGCTCGGCGCTGCCGGGGACCGACTCGCTCGAAGATCTCAGCTACCACACCTGCAACCGCATCGAGCTGATCGATCGGATCATCGAGGTCACGGTCGACGTGGAGCTCGACGATCCGCCGATCTGCGACACCACGCAGACCACCGTCAGCGCGCTCCGGATCGGCGACTGGATGCTGGGCACGCTGCCGGGCGAGCCGACCACCCTCCTCGTCAACCATCTGCGCACGCTCTCTCCGACCGCGCCCGAGCAAACGATCATCGTCGGCTACGCGCAGGATCACGGCGGCTACCTGCTGCGCCCCGAGGACTGGATCAGCAACGGCTACGAGCCGAGCATCACGTTCTGGGGCCCGCTCGAGGGCGAGTACGTGGCCGAGCAGACGGCGGCGATGATGGCGATGGCGGCCACGGACGACCGCGAGGACGCGGCGGGCGGAGGCGTCGACCGCGTCTCGACCCCGACCGTGGTGGACGAGATCACGCCCGACACCACGAGCGCCGAGACCGGCAGCGTGCCGAGCGCGTTGCCCGCGTATCTCTTCACGCGGCTCCTCCGAGACCCCGTCAGCCCGCAGCCCGCCACCCAGGTGGAGCGGCTCCGGAGCGTCTACTTCACGTTCATCGGTGATGACCCGATCCGCGGCACCCCCCGCGTCTTCCTCCAGCGTGAGGTCGGGGGCGCGTACGAGGACGTGCTCCGCCGGAGCGGGCGCCCCGTGGTGGACGGCGACCTCATCCTCACCTGGACCCCGGACCCGCTGATGCGCGAGGCGGGCGTCGAGCGCACCCACTACTACACGGTGGAGTTCCAGGCGGCGGCGCCGATGGGCATGCCGGGGCTCGAAGGCATCGCCGATCGGCGCGGCCTCCCGGCGGGCAACTACCGCTTCCGCGTCGAGGGGCCGGGCTTCGAGCTGACCAGCGACGCGTTCGAGGTCGTGCCGGCCACGCTCACCGAGACGCACGAGGCGGCCGGCGCGGATCTCCGCGTCACCGTGGGCGTCGAGAGCGGCGACGGCTACCGGCTGCTGGACCTGACGGCGCGCAGCAACCGCTTCGTCCCGATCCGGGAAGAGGAGGTCGTCGTCACCGTCGAGCCGCCCATCGGGCTGGCGCGCATGGAGACGCTCACCACCGGCGCCGACGGCACCCTCACCATCACCGACGCCGCCACGGCGCGCGTCACGGTCACCGACCGCTTCGGCAACACGGTCGAGATCACGCCCTGACCCGGACCACGCTCGTGGGGACGGGGCGCCTCTCCTCGCGCGCGGGGCTGTCTCGATAGGGCGAGAACCCGCGAACCGGGCGCACTCCGTCGGGGGTGCGCTCGAGCACCCGGCGCTGCAGCAGCCGATACAGCGCCAGCGCGTCCGTGGGATCGCGCTCCCACTTGCGCACCCGCGCGCGGCCGAGCTGTCCCTGCGCGGCGGCTCTCCGCCACCGCGCCTCCGCCTTCGCGACGGCCGCCTGGCTTCGCGCAGGATCGACGATGAAGGGGCCCTCGTTCCGCAGGCCGACGTACTCGGCCAGGAACGCGAAGTCGACGTAGCGGAGCGGTCGGACCGGCGGCAGCGCGGCGCGGCGGACCACGCCTCCCGAGGCGAACACCTGGCGGAGGAGCGAGCCGGCGAGGGCGTGGTTGTGGGCGTACCAGCGGTCTCGCGTCAGGTCGCGCTCGAGGCGCGCCAGCCCCCAGACGAGGAGGGCGGCCGCGAGCGGCCCGACGACGAGCAGGCTCTCGAGGCCGAGGTATCGGGCGGACGCGAGGGGGGCGGCGACGAGCCCGGAGAAGGCCACCAGCGCACCGAGGACCTCCAGGACGCGCGGCGTGGACGGGCGTGGGCACGCTCCATCGACGCGCCGGTCGATCTCCCGTCGATCGACCTCCACCGCCGCCATCCGCTCCTCCACCGCGCGCTCGAGATCGTTCACCTCTGCGCAACACACGGGCGAAGGAGAGATTGCGGGAGAGTCGCTACTCCTCGTCTGCTTTGCGCTTGCCGAGGAGCTTGTCGTAGAGGACCGGGCCGAGGGAGTCGACCATCATCTTCTCGACCGTGTTGGCGATCTTGTCCCGCTCGGCCTCGGACTCGTAGACGAAGCCGATGCCCATGCCGGGCTCCTGCTCTTCGTTCGCGTCGTCCTCGTAGACGATCCACTGGACCTTGCCCTTGATCGCCAGGGGCGCCTCCAGGGTCGGGACCTGCAGCTGGAACATGAACTCCGTCCCGATGGACAGCGGGTTCTTGGTCCGGATGAACGTCCCCCCACGGCTGATGTTCTTCGTGTAATCCGCGAAGAACGAATTCAGCCGCTTGTACTCGACCTTCAACGCGATCGGCACGCGGGGGTGATTCCTCCGGTCAGATTCTTCCGACACGCCGGCACGATACGCCGGGCGACGGTCGGGTGGCAAAACTCCGATCCAAGGGCGGGGTGGGGGCCGAGGTCACAGCCCGGATGGAGGCCTCCACCCTCACCCCCTGCTCACCCCGCCTGACACGGTTCGGAGGCCTTGGTACGCTCGCGCCTTCTCGCGAACCCTCCATCTTCTTCATGACCGAGCGAAGCGAAGCGGAGCTCCTCGAGGCGGCCCAGGGCGGCGACCGTCGGGCGTTCAGCCGTCTGGTGCGCAAGCACCAGCGAAGGGTCTACGCGTGCGCGGTCCAGATGCTCGGCGACGGCGGGGACGCGGACGACGCGGTGCAGGAGACCTTCATGCGGGCCTGGCGCGCCATCGCCCGCTTCGACGGGCGCAGCCAGCTCTCGACCTGGCTCTACCGGGTCTGCGTGAACGTCTGCCTCAACCACATCCGCAAGCGAAAGCGCCACGACGCGGCGGACATCGCCGATCCGCGCATGCCGGAGCCGAAGGCCGATCCCACCCAGGGCAGCTCCGACCCGGCGCGCGCGCTCGAGGCGCGGCAGCTCCAGGGGCGCATCGCCGAGGCGCTCGACGGGCTGAGCGAGTCGCTCCGTACGACGGTGATCATGGTGCTCGTGCACGGCATGCCCCAGAAGGAGGCGGCGGAGGTGCTCGGCTGCTCGGAGGGCACGATCGCCTGGCGCATTCACGAGGCGCGCCGCCGCCTGCGATTGGCGCTGGCGTCCGAAGAGGATCAAACCGAAGGCGAAGAAGGGAGACGCGCGTCGTGAACGAAGAGCTGCAGCGCCGGATCTCGGACGCGCTCGACGCCCCTGGGGGCCTCGAGGCGGACGAGGATCTGCGCGCGCTCCTCGAGGGCGACGCGGACGCCGCCGGCTACGCGGCCGATCTTCAGGCCATCGACGGAGCGCTCGGCGCGCTCGGAGAGGGCTTCCGCGAGCCGGACTGGGATGCGCTCGCGGACCGCATCGACGCGCAGATCGAGGCGGAGAGCGACGGGCAGGACGCCCTGGAGCCCCTCGACGTGACCGCGCCGCCGACCCTCTCGGACGACCTGTCCGAGGAGGAGGCCCACGCGGCCGCGGCGGTCGTCACTCCGGAGGCCGCTGCGCACGCTCCTGCGCACGCTGCCCAGCGCGCGGCTTCGCCCGGCGTGGAGTCCGCCGCGCCCGTGGTCGACCTGGCCGCGCGCCGCCGCCGTCGGACGCTCTTCGCCGCCGCGGGTGGCCTCGCCGCCGCCGCCGCCGTGGCGCTCGGGGTCACCGCCGGGCTCTCGACGATGCAGAGCGAGGCGCCCGTCGCGATGGGCCCCGCGGCAACCGAGACCATGGCCAGCGCCGACGAGGCGGCCGAAGAAGCGCCGGCCGAGCCACGGTGGCAGGGGCCCAGCCCGGCGTCTCCCGCGGCGGAGATGGAGTCCGATCTCGGCGCGGCCGCGGTGGCGGAGCCAGCCCTGGCGGAGATGGACCGCTACGAGGCGGAGCCCGAGGAGCCGACCGCGTCGCCCACGCCGGATCCGGACCCGTCGCCGCCCCCCATGGGCCGTCGCGCGGCACGGTCCCGCGGTGCGGGGATGCAGGACTCGTTCGCGGGCGTCGGCGCGAGCGGGGGTGGCGGCGGGTCCGGGGGGGCGCGGACCGCGAGCGGGAGCGGCGCCAGCGCGCCCTCGCGCGCTGAGCCCTCGCCCACTGAGCCCTCGCCCACTGAGCCCTCGCGCAGGGAGATCGTCAACGCGCTCCAACGCGTCGAGCCCGCCGTGCAGCGCTGCATCGCGGATCGTCGTGAGGTGGCGCGCGTGATCGTGGTCGTCGAGCCCAGCGGACAGGTGAGCGACGTCCAGGTCTCCGCGCCCCACGCCGGCACGCCCGCGGAGGCCTGCATCGTGCGCGCGGTGCAGGGCGCGCGGTTGCCCGCGAGCGGGGCCGGGTATCGGGCCGCCCACCCCTTTCGCCCCGCCCCCGTCGCCGGGGGCACGCTGAGCCGCCCGCCAGCCTCCGCGCGCCGCGCCCGTGAGGCCCCCGCGACGTCGCTGCCGGCACGCACCGAGCGCCGCTGAAAGAGGGGGCGGGGCTCGACGCGTCGGGCTGATATCCTCCGTGCCCGTGTCGGCCCCGATCCCGTTCGGCCCATACGAGCTCCTCGAGCGCATCGCCGAGGGGGGCATGGCCGAGGTCTGGCGTGCGCGCTCGCGCGGCGTCGCGGGGTTCGAGAAGACCGTCGTCATCAAGCGCGTCCTGCCCACGCTGCTCGAGCGCCCGGGGTTCGCGGAGCTGCTCGTGCGCGAGGCCAAGATCGCGTCGCGGCTGAGCCACCCCAACATCATCCAGATCTTCGACCTCGGGGAAGAGGAGGGCGGCTACTTCATCGCGATGGAGTACCTGCGCGGCCGTGATCTCGCCGCCGCGCTGAGCTACCGCGCCGCGGGGGAGCCGCCCCTCGGGCTGGCGCTGCGGCTCTGGATCGGCGCGGAGGTCGCCAAGGCGCTCGACTACGCGCACCGCGCGCAGGGCGACGACGGCAAGCCGCTCCAGATCGTGCACCGCGACGTCAGCCCACAAAACGTCTTGCTCGGATACGAAGGCGAGGTGAAGGTCGCCGACTTCGGGATCGCGCGCGCCGACGAGCCCGGGCTGGGTCGCGGGGAGGACCCCAAGATCCTCCGGGGCAAGTACGCGTACATGTCGCCCGAGCAGGCGCGCGGGGAGCGGCTCGACCGGCGCAGTGATCTGTTCAGCTTCGGCGTGCTCCTCTACGAGCTCGCCACGCGTCGCCGCATGTTCCGCGGCCGCTCCTCCGACGAGACGCTCCGCCTCGTGCGCCGCGGCGAGCTGCCCGACTTCCGCAAGCACCTGCCGCTGCCCGAACTCGAGCCCATCCTGCAGCGCGCGCTCGAGGTGAACGCCGCCGATCGCTTCGCCTCGGCCGGCGAGATCCACCAGGCGTTGATGCGCCTCGTGTACGGACTCGGGGAGCCGGTGGGCGCGACGGACCTGCGCCTCGCGATGCAGCGCATGTTCCCGCAGAACGACCGGCAGAGCCCCAACAAGCTGCGGGTCGATCTGCTCGTCCGGGCCTACGACGACGCGACCAGCGCCAGCGGCGTCGGGACACGGGAGGGGACCGCGCGCACCGAGGCGGCGACCGCGAAGACGGCCGCGCTGCCGGGCAGCCAGCGCGTGCACGCCGAGACCCGTCGCCTCGCCTTCCTCGCGGTTCGCGCCCGGCCCGGCGAGGAGCGCCTCTTCGTCGAGGCGGTCGAGGAGACGGGCGGCACGCCGATCCCGAGGGGCGGGGCGATGCGCCTGGCGGCGTACGGCGCGCACGGCATGGAGCGGGCGGTCGGACACGCCACGCGCGGCGCGCTCGAGCTCCGTCGCACGACGCGCCTCGAGGGCATCGCGCGGGTCGAGCCGTCCCCGGCCGCGGTGGTCCTCGCCGGCGAGGCGCGGGTGGTCGAGGGCGTCCCCGTGGAGCCCGACGAGGCGCTGCTCGAGCGCGCGAGCGCCATGCTGGCGGGCACCGAGCCGGGTGACATCCGGGTCTCCGCAGAGCTCGCGGCCGAGCTCGGGCGCGACTTCCGCTTCCACGCGCACGAGGACGCGCTTCGGATCGACGGTTTCCGCTCGCGGCGGGACCGGGACGCGGTCGCGCTCCGCCGGCGAGCCCCGCTGATCGGGCGTCGTGACGTCTTGCGCGCTCTCTCCGCGCGTCTGCTCTCCGCGTCCGAAGGGCGCGGCGAGGTCGTGCACGTCGTGGGCGAGCCGGGCGTGGGCAAGTCGCGTCTACTGGCCGAGCTGCGTGCGGCGGCCGCGCCGCGCGACTTCGTCTTCGTGCACGGCCGGGCCGACGAGGCCGACGCGGAGGGCAGCTTCGGCGCGTTCGCCGATCTCGTGCGCGATCTCTGCGGGATCGAGCCCGAGGACGCTCCGGCCCAGCGCTTCGAGAAGGTGGAGCGGCTCCGGGTGCTCGGCCTCTCCCCGCGCGAGGTCCGGCTGCTCGGCGAGCTGGTGGGGCTCGCGTACCCGCTCCCGAGCGAGGCGCGCTCCGGCCGACCGCGTGGGATCGAGCTGGCGCTCGCCCTGCGCAAGGCGCTCCGCGCCCTGTCTGCCGACCGCGTTGTCGTGCTCGCCCTCGAGGACCTGCACTGGATGGACGACGCGAGCCGGCAGGTGCTGCCGCTCGCGACCGAGGGGCTCGAGGACGCGCGCGTGCTCACGCTCGTCACGGTCCGACCGGGGAGCACGGGCCCGCTCCCCAAGGCGAGCCGGGTGCTGTCGATCCCGACCCTCGAGGTGCAGCCGACGGGGCGGCTCCTCGCCGCGCTGCTCGCGGTCGACGCGGTCGAGCCCGAGCTCGCGGCCCGCGTCCAGCGCGAGACGGGCGGCGTCCCGGCCTGGATCGAGGTGCTCGCCGAGCCCCTGCGCGCGCTGGTCGAGGTGGAGGACGGAGTCGCGCGGCTGCCCCGCGCGGAGCGAGCGGAGCTGCCCGTGCCCAGCTCGGTGCGGGCCGTGGTCGCCGCGCGCCTCGAGCGGCTCCGGCCGCGCGCGCGCTCGATGCTGCGCGTGGCCGCGGCGCTCGTCGACGCGGGCGACGAGAGCGTGTCCGTGCGGCTCCTGTCGGCGGTGGAGGGGCTGGTCGGACACACCGAGCGCGCGCCGCTGCGCCGCCTGCTGCTGAGGCGCCTGTTGCTCGCCGAGGGGACGCCGATCCTGCCGGAGCGCCTCGGCGCGTGGGGCGGCGACGAAGAGGATGAGCGGCTCCCGGAGCGCGTGCGTCTGCCGAGTCGCCTGGTCTGCCGCGCCGTGCTCGCCGAGCTCGACGAAGGCGCGCAAGAGCGCTTGCATGGTCGCGTGGTCGCGACCCTGGAGCGTCTCGGCGCGACCGACGAGCTCGACACGATCGAGCGCCTCGCCCGGCACGCGGCCCGCGCGGTCGACCGACGTCGCGCGCCCGACTACCTGATGAGGGCGGGCGAGATGTGCCTCGCGCAGGGCATGACCGGCCGCGCCGCCTCCCACTTCGCGAGCGCGGCCGACGTCATGCGGGCCGAGCGCGGCGACCCGGCGGACGCCGACGCCTACGCGCTGAGCCTGCGCGCCGCCGATCTGGCGCTCGGGGTGGGCGACGTCGAGGGCGCAGAGCGCGCCCTGGCTCCCCTCGGCGTGGCGTCCGGGCGCGTCGAGCCGGAGCTCTGGGTGCGCCGAGCGATGGCGGAGGCGAGGCGCGCGCGGACGCGCTTCGCGCCCGAAGAGGCGGCGGCCGCGCTCGACGCGGTGAGCGCGCGTCTGGACTCCGTCTCCGCGCCGCTGCGCGCCGAGGCGCGTCTGGTCTGGGGGGGCTCTCTGCTCGAAGCCGGCAAGCTCGACGCGGCGCTCGAGGTGCTCGCCGCGGCTGCCGCGGAGGGCGGTGATGGCAGGGCGTCCGCGAGCTGGGCCGAGGCGCTCGTGCGCGCGGACCGCCTCGAAGACGCGGAGCGGGCGGTGCAGGAGTCTCTCGCTCGCGCGGCGCGCGCGGGAGGGCAGGGGCCGCGGGGGGCCGCGCTGGCCGCGCTGGCCGCGCTCGCGGAGGCGAAGAGCGAGCCCGCGAAGACGCGCTGGGTGGAAGCCACCGAGGTGGTGAGCGAGCCCAGCGAGGCCGTCGGGCTGCGCGCCCGCGCCGCGCTCGCCGCGTTCGGCGAAGACGACGACGTGGTCGCCACGACGCAGATCGCAGCGGCCCGGGACGGCGCGAGCGCGGCCTGGATGCCCCTCGTCGAGGCGCTCGAGCAGGCGCTCGCGGTGCGCGTCGACCCGGACGCGCGTTCCGTCGCGAAGATCGTCGCGGCCATCGATCGGCTGGAAGTGGAGGGCCGCCATGGGGCCGCCGCGATGGCCGTCGAGGCGCTCGCGTTCGCGCACCTCGCGTTGGGAGACCGAGGGGCCGCCTCGCGCACCCTCGACCGCGCGAGCGCTCTCGCCGAGGCGGCCGGCCACCGGAGCCAAGCGCGCCGGCTCGCGGAGCGCGCCCGCAACCAGGCGTCCGGTGGGTCCAGCGCTCCTTGACTCACTCCGATCGCCACCATAGGCTCCCCGCCCCCGGCTGCCCGGGGGAGAGATGCCCGTTTCATCATGACGGAAAACGCCGAAGAAAAGGCCCCCGAGAACGACGCGCCCGAGGCGTCGAACGAGGTGAGCCCCACCGCCGACGCCGCTCCCACGGGAGCGCCGGCCGAGCCGCGCGCGGAGACCTCCGCCGCACCCTCCGACGTCGCCGAGAGCGCCGCGGAGGCCGCACCTCAGCCTGCCCCCGAGGCAGCGTCCCAGGCGGCACCGCCGGGGGCCGAGGGGTCGACCCAGGCTGGGCCGGTTCCCACCGAGGGCGGCGACGCCGCGTCGGCGTCCGGCGCGACGAGCGCAGGCGCTGACGGCTCCGCGTCCGAGGGCGAGGAAGGCGAGGGCGAAGGCGGCAAGAAGAAGCGCAAGCGTCGTCGTCGTCGCAAGAAGAAGAAGCCGGGCGAGGGCGCCGAGGCGCAGCCGCAGGCCGAGGGCGCCGAAGGCGCTCCCTCCGGCGGCAAGAAGAAGGAGCAGCCCCACCTCGCCTTCCAGGCGTTCTTCGAGGGCGCCGCTCGCCGCCACGCGTTCAGCGTGGGCGAGGTGGTCGCGGGTCGCATCGCGAACGTCACGGAAGACGTCGCGGTGGTGGACCTCTTCGGCAAGGCGACCGCGTACGCGCGCCGCTGTGAGCCGCGCGACGTGCCGATCGAAGAGAAGCCCGCGGTGCCCGAGCAGTCGCTCGCCGTGACCGCGGCGCTCGCCGCGAAGGCCGCGAGCGCCTCCGCCGCGCCTGCTGCTGCGCCCGACGCCGCTGCCGCGCCCGACGCTGCTGCTGCGCCCGACGCTGCTGCCGCGCCCGACGCCGCTGCCGCGCCCGCTGCCGAAGCCGCGCCCGCTGCCGCTGCCGCTGCCGCGCCCGCTGCCGAAGCGGTCGAAGGGGCACACACGGCCGCGGAACAGGGAGGCGACAGCGACTCCGACGGGGACGACGACGAGGCCGAGGCCAAGTCCGACGGCTCGCGCGAGCCGGTCGAGGAGCCGCCCTACCGCAAGACGCCGGAAGGCGCCGCGCCGCTCGAGTCGGGCGCCATCTTCCGGGGGCGCGTCGGCGCCGTCGCGGAGAGCGGCCACATCGCGATCGTCAACGACCTCATCGACGTCGGCCGTACCCGCAAGTACCTGCGTCAGTGCAAGTCGGATCGCTCGCGGGTCGACGGCCTGATCTTCGGCTTCAACCGCGGCGGCTTCGACGTGCTGGTCTACGGACTGCGCGCGTTCTGCCCGGTGAGCGGCGTCAGCATCGACAACATCCAGGACCCCACCACGCTGCTCGGGCAGTGGGGCGAGTTCCACGTCCAGGCGGCCAAGAGCGGCAGCCAGGGTCTCGTCGTCAGCCGCCGCAGCATCCTCGAGAAGGAAGCGCGCAAGGCGGCCAAGGCGCTCCTCAAGAGCCTCGAGAAGGGCCAGACCCTCGAGGGCCGCGTCACCCAGGTCCGCGAGTTCGGCATCTTCGTCGACATCGGCGGCGTCGAGGGCCTCGTGCACCAGAGCGAGATCAGCTGGGAGCACGGAACCCGTCCGGCCGACGTGGCCAAGCCCGGCGACACCGTGAAGGTCGTCGTGCTCGGCACCAAGGAGCGCGAGAGCAAGCGCGAGCGTCACGACCGCGTGTCGCTCTCGATGAAGGCGCTCCAGCCCGACCCGTGGGACGCCCACAAGGACTCGCTGGTCGAGGGCACGCCCATGAAGGCCCCCGTGGTCCGCACCGCGGAGTTCGGCGCCTTCATCCAGCTGGCGCCCGGCATCGACGGCCTGCTCCACGTGAGCGAGCTCGGCGGCAAGGACGTCCAGCACGCCAACCAGGTCGTCAAGGATGGGGACGAGGTCTACGTCGTCATCGAGCGCGTCGACAAGAAGTCGCGCCGCATCAGCCTGAGCAAGCTCTCGGACGCCGAGGCGGAGCTCTTCGAGAAGGGCGAGCTGACCGCGGCCAACCGCGCGCCGAAGCTCAAGCAGGGCTCGAGCGTCAAGGTCGTGGTCCAGCAGGTCCTCTCGGCCGGCCTCCAGGTCCGCATCGAGAACGTCATCGGCAAGAAGGGCCGCGGCTTCATCCCGAACTCCGAGATGGGCACCGCGCGCGGCACCGACCACCGCAAGAAGTGGCCTCCCGGCACCGAGATCGACGTGATGATCATCGGCACCGACCGCGACGGCGGCCTCCGCTGCAGCCGCAAGCGCTTCCTCCAGGACGAAGAGCGCCGCGCGGTCCGCGAGTACCGCAAGGAGGTCAGCAAGCAGGGCCTCGGCACCTTCGGCGACATCCTCAAGGCCAAGCTCGGCCTCGATCAAGACAGCTCTCAGTAGTGCTTGCGCGGTTTCGAAGCGCTTGCTAGAAACCGCCTCCTCGGGCGATTAACTCAGAGGCTAGAGTGCCACCTTCACACGGTGGAAGTCACTGGTTCGACTCCAGTATCGCCCATTCTCGCTGCGCTCCAATGGTCGGGCGCCTCCGGCGCCCGGCGCCCTTCGGGCGCGCGATACTTCGTCGGCTCCATCCAACGATTCCGGCTCCGCGGACTGCGTCCGCTCCGCTCTGAATCGTTGCATGTCGTGCGACTCCTTCGCTTGCCCGCGCTGCGCTTCATCGGCGGGCCGTATGCGGTGCCCGGCGCCCTTCGGGCGCGCGATACTTCGTCGGCTCCATCCAACGATTCCGGCTCCGCGGACTGCGTCCGCTCCGCTCTGAATCGTTGCATGTCGTGCGACTCCATTGCTTGCCCGCGCGGCGCTTCACCGGCGGACCGTACGCGGCGCCCGGCGCCCTTCGGGCGCGCGAGACTCGTCGGCTCCATCCAACGATTCCGGCTCTGCGGACTGCGTCCTCCGCTCTGAATCGTTGCATGTCGTGCGACTCCATTGCTTGCCCGCGCGGCGCTCCAATGGCCGCACGCGGCGCCCGGCGCCCTTCGGGCGCGCGATACTTCGTCGGCTCCATCCAACGATTCCGGCTCCGCGGACTGCGTCCGCTCCGCTCTGAATCGTTGCATGTCGTGCGACTCCATTGCTTGCCCGCGCGGCGCTCCAATGGCCGACACGGCGCCCGGCCCCATCGGGCGCGCGATACTTCGTCGGCTCCATCCAACGATTCCGGCTCCGCGGCCTCGGGTCCGCTCCGCTCTGAATCGTTGCATGTCGTGCGACTCCATTGCTTGCCCGCGCTGCGCTTCAGCGGCGGACCGTATGCGGCGCCCGCCGCGGCCTCGGGTCCGCTCCGCTATCGTTGCATGTCGTGCGACTCCGGCTCGAGAACGTCGCGGCGAACGCGGTGTCCAAGCGACATGACGAACTCCAGAGGCATCGGGCTGGTCGTCTCGCTGGCGCTGATCGCCTGCTCGTGTGAGCGCGAGCCACGGATCGACTTCGAGCCGATCTTCGGGCCGCAAGAGCTGCCGCGCCTCGCGCGAGCGTTGATCGGTGGCCGACCGGACGGCGAGGTGGTCTCGAGCGACTCGCGGTTGGAGTCCTACGCGATCCGACTCCGGGTCGTCCGTGATCGAAGGCTCCAGCTGGCCGAGGACGTGCCGGTCATCACTCTCGTCGATGGTCGCCCGACCGCGGTCGAGCGGTGGGAGCCATCGCCCAGGCGAGCCTACGTCCACGGCACCGTCGACCTTCGTTCGGAGCGGGGCGGCTGGGCGCTCTACACCGTCATCGTGCGCGTCACCTCGGGTGAGTTGAAGGGGGCTCTGATTGACCTGCGCGACGGCCACCTCGACACGGCCGGTCGCTCGCATCAAGCGGTGTATGAGCTACCCGCGGGCGTCGAGATCGGCGAAGGGGAGCTCGAGTTCCAGGTCGCCTGGGCGTTCATGATGTAGCCCGAGCCAGCCGGAGTGCGAGTCCGGGCCACCGCCTGTGGTCGAGGAGGTCGCGGCGCTCGCGCCGCGCGATCGCGCGCCGCCTTTCGCCGCGAACTGGAGAGGCAGGCAGGAGCTCAACCTGGCGGGCTCTCGGTCCGGGGGAAGACGCCCAGGGTGCCGTCACGCAGGTCGCGCTCGAGGGCTTCGACGCGCTCGAGCACGGCCTCCACGTCCGAGGCGCTCAGGCCGATCTGCACGCGCTGCCCCTCGCGGCGGATGCGCGCGTCGGGGTCGCCCCAGATGGAGTCGGCCCGGAGCCGTCGGAGGACGCCGTCGCGCCGCTCCCAGCTGTCGGTCCAGGCGAGGGCGCGGACGTCGGCTTCTTCGAGGTCGCGGAGCCGAGCGGCGGTGTCGGCCGGGATCGCCGGGACCCACATGTGGGAGAGGTCCTGGAGGTCGTCCATCTGTGGGTTGCGGGGGACTCCGAACGCGACCGAGTTGTCGACGAGAAACAGATGCAGCGGGTCGCGATAGAGCACGAACTGAGCGGCGTGCGCGTCCCCGTGACCGACGAGGTGGGCGACCAGGTTCAGGTGGGCGACGGCTCGGCGATAGGTGCGGTCGGCGCGGAAGCGCGTCGGGAGGTAGAGCCCGGGGTCGCGGGCCCAGATGCCGCCAGGCGGAGTCGGCAGGAGCTGCTTGCGCCGCGCCTCGCGGAGGGGGATGGCGTCGGACAGCCAGTAGGAGAGCACGCCTAGCTCACAGCCGTCGCCCGTGATGTCGAGGCAGCGAACGGCGGCGGGCGGGACGACGTGGTCTTCGGGGGGGAGGACGAGCGCCTGCAGGCGATAGGCGAGCACCTCGCCGGCCGGGTCGTTCGTCGGGGTGGTCGCCGAGATCGGGCGCCACTTCGCCTCGATCACCTCGCCGTCGGGGCTCAACAGGCTCAGCACGCGCGCGCCCTGCGCGCCGCCCGGGGTGGGACGGGACCGCAGGACCTCGAGCGGGCGCTCGCCGAGCCGCGCCTCGATCTCGGCCGCGCTCCGGCAGGGCGCGTGGTCCCGGACGCACAGCGCGGTCGGTCGGGTCGGCGTCGCCTTGGGCGGGCCGGGCTCGCCGGCGCACGCCGCGACGAGGCACGTGGGGATCACCCACGCCAGCGTCCAGGCGCCGCGGAGTCTTCGCCGCATGCCTCTCCCCTAGGCCCGGTCGCAGACGTCCCACCTCTCCGCCGGCGCGATCGAAACCCTACGGCGTACGATTCGGAGTCCGCGCGGCGGGGGCCGTCGGGCCTAGAGTGAGGCATGTCTCGACGGGAATTCACCAGCTCCCCGTTCGCCGCCGCGGCGTGGCTCGCGATCCTCTGCGCGGGCTGCACCGCGGACACGCCGTGCGTGGCGGGCTCGACCCAGATCTGCGTCGGAGCCGGTCGCTGCGAGGGGGTCCAGATCTGCGAGGACGACGGGCAGCGCTTCGGTCCGTGCGACTGCGAGGGTGGGCCCGATGGCGGGCTGGCCGACGCGCAGGTCCCGGACGCGGAGGTCCCCGATGCGGACCGACCGGACGGGGGCGCGCGTCGGCACATCGCGCTCGACACGCTGAAGGCGTTCCCGAGTGCGTTCGGGGCAGGGCGCGATCTTACGGGCGGGCGGGGCGGCGAGATCTACGAGGTCACCAACCTGAACGACAGCGGCCCGGGCAGCCTGCGGGAGGCGGTGCTCGCGCGTGGGCCCCGCGTGATCATCATCAAGGTCGAGGGGCGCATCGACGCGCGCTCCCCGCTCTACGCGGGCGCGGAGGAGAACGGGGACTGCACGATCTGGGGGCAGCTCGCGCCGGGGCGGGGGCTGACCTGGAGCGGCGACCGCTTCGAGTTCCGGAACAACACGAACGTCATCATCCGGCACCTCAGCTCGCAGACCCGGGACCCCGCCCACGCTGGCACCTGGGACTCGTTGATCATCGACGAGCCGGCCGAGGGCGGCGGCTTCTACCTCGAGCACAACAGCTTCCGCTACGGGATGGACGAGGCGTTCGGGGTCTACTCGAAGTTCGCCAGCAACCGCAGCACCATCGCCTACAACCTGGGCGCGGAGTCGATCGAGGGGCACAACACGGGGATCATCCTCGGGAACAGCGCGGCCCTCTACCCCTCGGGCGACTTCACGTTCGCCCGCAACATGTTTTACAATATCTCACATCGCTTCCCCAACGTCGGCGCAGGCAACGAGGCGGTCTTCGAGGTCTACGAGAACTACATCGTGAACTGGCAGCAGCGCCTCACGCGGTCCAACGGGCCGGTGCGGATCGACTACTTCCACAACTACGCGCAGAAGGGGAACCACGGGTTCGGCAGCGCCCACCCGGTGAACAAGTGGGTCTATCGCTCGGACTGGACGAGCATGCGCATCTTCAGCGACTTCAACTTCGTCAGCGAGTGGGCCGAGACGCCGAGCGCCAACCAGCAGAACATCTGGGTCTACCGCAACGACGTGCCCGAGCTCGGCGCGATGCAGGGCGATCCACTGCCCTCGTCCTACTTCGTCACCGAGCGTCAGGGCGACTACGACCTGCCGCCCGCGGGGCTCTGGGACACCATGGACGTGCCCGCGAACGTGATGGCGAGCGTGGGGCACAACCGCGGGGTCGACGCCGACGGCAGCCCCGGCTTCTTCCGCGACGACCTCGACGCGCGGTACGTGGAGCGCGCCTCCACCGGCACGACCGAGGCCGACTACCGCACGAGCGCGGAGTGGACCGACTCCACGTTCACCGGGACCGCGCTCTATGCCGACGGCGACGGCGACCACATGCCCGACTGGTTCGAGGCGCAGCACGCCCACCTGGACCCGGCCGTGCCCGACGGGGCCGACACCCACGTGGACTGGGACTTCGGCGACTTCACGGTGAGCAACGACGCCGGCTACACGAACCTGGAGATCTGCGCCGAGTACTACGCCGGCGGGTTCGAGGCGATGCGCTGACGTCTTCGTTCGCGGCTACCTTCAAAGGGCCGAGCGGAGGCCGTTGGAGTCCTGCATGCCCTTTTCAGCGAACCACGGACTGAACCTGCGGCTGCTCGAGCTGGCGCGGCGCTACGACGAGCCCATCGAGGTCCAGGTGCCGGAGATTCACGCGCGCGAGGCGTCGCTGCCCGGGGCGCTCGACGCGTGGAACGCCGGCGTCGAGGAGGAGCGTCGACGCGCGCTCCGCGTGCTCTGGTCGCCCCGGGAGAGGGGCTCGAACGCGCCGACGCTGGACATGGTCATGTTGCGCGCCGCGCTCGAGCGCGCCCTCGACGACGCCAGCGAGCTCAACGCTCGTTTTCAACGGAGCCCGGTTCTCGGTCGCCGGCTCGAGCTGCTGGCGCGGGCCGAGATGGCCTCGCTCTTCGCGCGGCACCTCGGCGACATCGCCACCGAAGCGCGACCGGACTGAGCACGATCAGGAGCGGCCCCACGCAGAGGCCGAGCGTCCAGAGGCGGCTGGCCGTCGGGTGCATGCGCTCGTAGTGGAAGCAGTTGAAGTGATGGAGCGCGAGCTGCTCCGCCACCCACGCGAGCGCGGGGGCGAGCAGGGCGATCACGATGGCGCTGGCCGAGGGTCGCCCGTCGGCGAAGGCGACGGCCGCGAGGACGAAGACGGCGAGCGTCGCGCTCGCGGCGACGGTGCTCGTTCGCGCCCAGGAGTGCGGGGTCCACACGTAGTGCAGCTCGGGGGCCAGCCAGAAGAGCGGCCCGAGGGTCAGGAGGCTCGCGGCCATCGCGAACGCGAGCAACGCCCCGAGCCGCGTGCCCGGCGCTCTCCCGCCCCAGCGCCACGCGTCGATCCAGGCCAGCGCGAGCGCGACCATCACGCCGAGGAAGAGCGCGGGGCTCCGCTCGCCGAGCTCCACCGCGAGCGCGCCGAGCCCGGGCCTCCGGATGATCTCTGCGCCGTCGTCGCTCCCCCAGGCGAAGGTGTTGGCGGCCAGCTTCGCTGACCGCGCGAGCCACGCGACGTCGACGAGCAGGCAGAGCGAGGTCAGGGCGGCGGCGAGTCGGTTCATCCCCGGCCCGGCCAGCAACGACCGCGCCAGCCGTCGGACGGCGGGGCCCGGTGGCGGGCGCGCGGGTGGGTCGACAGCTTGTCTCATCAGTGGCCTCGAGCGCGTCATCGAGACACGCGGACCCCCCGCGCTCGCGGCGCCGCCGAGCGGGTCGACCGGGGGCAGCGACGTGCTCGCTCCGACGGGCTGCGCCGCCGGTAGTGCGCGCGCCACGCTGACAGCGTAGGCTGGGGAGCGTGAACGATGAGCGCCCACGGTGGTTGTCGAGCGCGGTCGCGCTCGCGGCGTCGCTCGTCGTGCTGGGCGCGTGGTTGGCGGTCCTCGACCGTCATCCAGCTAGCTGGGCGGGGTCCTGGGCGATGGTCGGCCTCGCGGGCGCGCTCGGCCTCGCGGTGGTGGGCGTGCTCGCGACCCGA
Source organism: Sandaracinaceae bacterium (assembly GCA_040218145.1). GTDB lineage: Bacteria > Myxococcota_A > Polyangia > Polyangiales > Sandaracinaceae > JAVJQK01. The sequence continues at coordinate 42,793 of JAVJQK010000054.1, forward strand.
CGGATCGGAGCGCTCGAGCGCGCGGCGGTGCTGTTCGCGCTCGCCCTGTTGCTGGGTGCCGGCCACCTCGTCTCCACGCTCGCCCCGGACTACTTTCGTGGCGACGCCGTCGAAGGTGTGGGCACCGCCTGGTGCCGCATGACCGGGTGCATGTCGGTGGCCTTCCCCCTGTTCGGGGGGAGGACCACGGCGACCTTCGCGGCCGGGGTGATCGCCTTCGTTGCGGCCGCCCTCACACTGGCGTCGCGACGTCCGATGGGCCGTGCGCTCGATCTCCTGCCCGTGTTCGCGGTCACCGTCGGGGTCCTGGTCTTGTCGAGGGCCGGCTGGGCGGACTGGGCGGCCGAGGTCGGGGCGGGCGTCGGGGTGCTGATCGTCTTTCTCCGCGCAGACCCTCGCGCAGAGAGAGGGCGCGCCGCGCGCCTCTTCGCGGCCGTCGGCTTCGCCGCGATGGCGGTGGGCGGCCACCTCGCGCGTGTCTCGCTGATCAACGGTGGTCAGATGGGGTTGCCCGACGGCGTCATCGAGCCCGTCGTACGTCAGCTCCAGGCCGTCGAGTCGCGGTCGCTGCCGTTCGCCGGGTGCGCCGTCCTGGTCCTGGTCCGGGCCCTCTGGCGCAAAGGGCCGTTACCCTCTGCGCGGCCCGCCGCGAGCGGCGACCTCCTCTGGTTGGGCGCGGCCTGCGCGGCGCTGGGGCTCGCGCTCGCGGCTCAGCCCCTCGGGGAGCGCTCGACCTTCGTGGTCGCGATGGTGGCGGCTCGAGATGCGCCCCTGAGGGCATATGACGATGTCTCCGACCTGGGCGGCGGCGGCGAAACTCGCGTGGCGACGCAGCTGCCTCTCGTGAGCCCACGCGACGCGGACCGCGAGGTCGTGCTGGACGGTTCCGGGCGCGTCGTGGGCGTCGAGGGCGTGGGAGACATCGTGCGTGTGGTCGCGCCGTCGAGCGTCGACGCGCAGGCGGTGGCGAGGGCCGTCGCGAAGGTGCGCCGGCCGGGCGATCGGTTCGTGCTCGGGGGACCCCCCTGACGCGGGGCGCTCCGGGGCCTACCCTCCGGGACATGGAGGAGGGCTCGATGAGCAAGCACCTGCGGATTCATGTCTCTTGCCCCGATGATCGAGGGCTGCTGGCGTCGGTGGCGTCGCGGATCTTCGACCTGGGCGGGGACCTCGGCGACGCGTCCTTCGCGCTGCTCGGAGAGCAGGCGGAGATGACCTGCGTGGCGAGCTTCCCGGAGAACGTCACCGAGGATCAGCTGCGAGACGCGCTCTGTACGCTCAGCGCCGTCCAGAAGGGCGGCGAGGTGACGGTGAAGCCGTTTCGGCTGGGGCGGGCGCACGTCTCGAACGGGACGGCGACGCACGTGGTCCGGGTGCACGGCGTGGACCGACCGGGGCTGATGGCGCGGCTCGCGGAGTGCTTCGGCGAGCTGGGCGCGAACATCGTGCGCATGGACGCCGAGCACGCGGAGCGGGAGCTGGGCACGGACTACAAGATGCGCTTCGAGGTGCACATTCCGTCGGAGCGGATCGAAGCGTGCCTCGCCAACGTGTCCAACACGGCCGAGGCGATGGGCCTGCACTTCCACGCCGAAGAGGCCGAGACGGGCTGAGTCGAAGCGCGCGCGCTGCGTGGTAGAGTCCCGCCGTGCAACCGCTCCAGGGTCGTTTCGGCGGCGCTCACGCCATCTTTCTTCTCGGCTGCGTCCTGATCGGATGCGGCCTGGTCGGGTGCGGCAGCGGCGGCGGCGACGCGGGGGATCTGGTCATCACCTCCGCCGCGCCGACGAGCGCGCCCAGCTGCGAGCGCAGCATCGTCAGCATCGAGAACTATTGCGCCGAGATCCGCCTCTTCGAGGTGCGCGGCGACGGGACGCGGGTCCCCTACCGCGTCTACGATCCCGACGGCGACGGCGTCGACTACGAGGCGCCCGGGCAGGTCGCGCTCCGCTTCGACAGCGACCGCCCGAACTCCCGGCGCATCCGCTTCGACGCCGAGCTGGACCCGTCGGCCCGCTACGACCTCGAGGTCGAGGTGTACGGCGGCGACGGCAACGGCTTCGCCGGCGCGGTGGTGGAGGACATCCCCACCGACGGCAGCGACATCGTGGTTCGCCTCTACCCCTACCGTCAGTGGGGATGCGCGACGGCCCCGACCTCGAACCGCGAGCCGCAGCCCCGGGCGCTGCACTACGCGGTCCCGCTCGACGACGGCGACGTGCTGGTCTTCGGCGGGGTCACGGGGGCGGGCGCGAGCCCCGTCGTGCACGTGCAGTCCATCCTGCGCTCGCCGGCCGCGGTGCTCGCGCTGGACGTGGAGCTCTACGACTCCGTTCGCCACGAAGTGGAGCAGGTCAGGGTCGTCAACGAGGTGCCTGGAGAGATCAGCACGGGCGTGGGCCGCGTGCTCTCGGGCGTGGTGTACCTGGGCGCGAGCGACGAGCCGGTGGGCGGCGAGACGCACCGCGTGCACCGGATCCGCGTGATCGACGGCGTGACGATGCCCTCCGACCAGGGCGCGAGCCCGGTCCTCGGCCTCGATCCGTCCGGCACCGACATCGACTTCGACGACGGCTTCCCGTTCGTGCCGCTGCCCACGCGCGCGGTGCTGGCGCAGCCGATCGATCTCGTCTTCGACGCCGACACGCGCACGCTCACGGTCGAGGCGGCGGACCTGGGAGACGCGCTCGAGCGCGGCGCCGCGGTGACGATCTCCGAGCCGGTGGCGACGCGCAGGCTCGGCATGCCGGGGCTCTCGCGACCGCCCGGCGGCTTCGAGCCGGGCTCGGGCATCTACGCGCTCGACGGCGCGGGCGGCGTCGAGGCCTCGGGCGCGCTCGACGTCTCGCGGCTGGGCGCGACCGTGACCGGGATGGACGCCGACTTCGTGGTCTGGGGCGGCCTCGGCTCGGTGGACACGGCCGGTGTGGCCGTCGATCCGGCCTCGCTCGCCGTCACCCCGCTCACCGGGCCCGGCGCGCGGGCGATGCACACCGCCACGCGCCTCGACGCGACCTCCATCCTCATCGCGGGCGGCCTGCCCGTGTCGGGGGGGCGCATCCTCGCCAACGGCGCGCCGAGCGCGCTGACCACCCCGCTCGCGATCCTCGAGCGCACGGGGCCCGGCGCCGTCGCCGTCCGCGCCTACGCGTCGGCGGCCTACCAGCCCACCGCGTTCCACACCGCCACCCTGGACCCCGAGCTCGGCGTGGTGCTCGTCGGCGGCGCGGTGAACGTGAGCGGCAACCGCTTCACCCCGGTGGACTCGGTCTGGTCCGTGCGCGGCGACGAGGTGCTCCCGCTCGCGCCCCTCGGAGAGGCGCGCTGGGGCCACACGGCGACGGTGCTCCCGGGTCGACGTGTCCTCGTCTGGGGAGGCTTCGCCTCGACCGACGATCGCCTGCTGGTCCGGCCGGTGGGCGCTCCGGAGATGTTCTTCCTCGAGTCGGCGCCCCCCACGCTCGGCTCGGGAGAGTGTCGGAACGTCGACGACGCGCCGGACGCGGCGCCCCCGGATCTCGACGCCGGCCGCCCGCCGCTCCTCGACGCGGGGACGCCGCCGCCGCCCGATTCGGGGCCCCCGCCGATGGACGCTGGCGTAGCGCCGCCCGACGCTGGCTGAACACGGCCCGCGTGCGATGCCTCGCGCCGTGCCTTGCGGAGACGGCGTCGCCGCACGATATCCCCCGGGTGAGTCCGGCGGGCAGACGCCGATCGAGAACCACCAGGAGAACCCATGTCGAAGCCTGAAGTCTTCATCGTCGCCGCGAAGCGCACCCCCATCGGCGCGTTCCAGGGCGCTCTGTCCGACGTGCCCGCCACGCGCCTCGGCGCCACGGCGATCACCGCCGCCCTCGAGGCCTCCGGGCTGAGCGCGGACGACGTCGAAGAGACGTTCATGGGCAACGTGCTCACGGCCGGACTCGGCCAGGCGCCCGCCCGCCAGGCGGCCAAGTACGCCGGCATCCCCGACTCGGTGCCCGCGACCACGGTGGGCAAGGTCTGCGGCTCCGGCCTGCAGTCGGTGGTCTTCGGCGCCAAGTCCATCCTCCTCGGGGACGCGAGCGTCGTCGTGGCGGGCGGCATGGAGTCGATGACCCAGGCGCCGTACCTGCTGCCCAAGGCCCGCGGCGGCTACCGGATGGGCCACGGCCAGGTGCAGGACTCGATGATCCTCGACGGCCTGTGGGACCCCTACAACGACCAGCACATGGGCAACTGCGGTGAGCTGTGCGCGAAGGAGTACGGCTTCACGCGCGAGGCGCAGGACGAGTTCTCCAAGCAGTCCTACCAGCGCGCGCTCGCGGCGCAGGAGTCCAAGGCGTTCGACGCCGAGCTGACCCCCGTGACCATCCAGACCCGCAAGGGCGACGTGGTGGTGAGCGAGGACGAGGAGCCCAAGCGCGCCCGGCTCGAGAAGATGCCGAGCCTGCGCCCCGCGTTCGACCGCGAGGGCACCATCACCGCCGCCAACGCCTCCAAGATCAACGACGGCGCCTCCGCCCTCGTGCTCGCGTCGGGCGACGTCGTGAAGGCCAAGGGCCTGAAGCCCATCGCCAAGCTGGTCGGTTACGCCGGCCATGCGCAGGCGCCCGAGTGGTTCACCACCGCGCCGGTCGCGGCGATGAAGAGCCTGCTCGACAAGACCGGGCTGAAGGCGAGCGACATCGATCTCTTCGAGGTGAACGAGGCGTTCGCCGTGGTCGCGATGGCGGCGATGAAGGACGTCGGCTTCGAGCGCGAGAAGCTGAACGTGCACGGCGGCGCGGTGTCGCTCGGTCACCCCATCGGCTGCTCGGGCGCGCGCATCCTCACCACGCTCATCCACGCCCTGCACGGCAAGGGCGGGCAGCGCGGGATGGCCAGCATCTGCATCGGCGGGGGGGAGGCCCTCGCGGTGGTGGTCGAGCGGGTCTGAGCGCTCGATCCACCGGGGCGGCGCGCGCGATTGAGCGCACGCGCCGCTTCGGGACCTGCTACGTTCGTCACGATGAAGACCGAGGGGGCCACACGGGCGTCGACGACGGCGCAATCCGGCGTGCGTCCCCTCGATGCGCTCACCGAGGCCGACCTCGACACGCTGGGCGACGAGGTGGCCGACCTGGCGACGCTCGCGGCCGCGGGGGTGCCCATCGCGCCCGGCTTCGTCGTGAGCTTCGACGAGAGCCCGGCGCTCGTGGCGCGGCGGCTGTCCGACGCGCTCGCCTCGCCGCCGCCCGATCCCCCGCTCCTCGGCAGCGTGCCGCCGCCCCCGCTCGGCCGGCCCGTGCTGAAGCTGCGCCCGTGGTTCCGCACCATGTCGCTGGCCCAGCGCGCGGAGGGGCTCTGGCCCGCGCTCGCCGACGCGACGACCGCCGAAGACGTGGGCGAGCGGGTGGCGGCCGCGTTCGACGGCGTCCGGGCGCCCGCCATGGCGGCGGCGCTCGCGCGGAGCCCGGGGGCGCTCTGGATGCGCGCGCTCGTCTGCGACGAGGGGAGCTTCGGTCGCGCGAGCAGCGTCGACCCGGACGACGGCGACCCCGACTCGGTGGCGGTGTGGCTGCCCGAGCGGAGCGCGTGGCGCATCGACCGCAAGACGATGCGCACGGTCGAGGAAGGCGGGGGCCCGCTCGCGCGCTCCGTGCTCGAGCGCGCCGCGGATCTCGCCGACCGGGCCCAGCTCGCGCTGGGGCGCCCGGTGGAGCTCGACTGGGTGCTCTCCCGCGGCAAGCCCGTGGTGGCGAGGGTCCGCCCGATGGCGCCCGTCTGGCGCTTCACGGACGAGTCGTGGCGGGTGGTCGAGCTGCTCTGGCACGACGAGGGCCCGATCGCGCCGCTCGCGGTCGACGCCCTCGACAAGGCGCTCCGCGAGGACGACGACCCGCTGGACGTGCTGCGGGTGCGGCGCGTCTTCGCGCGCGCCTACCGCTGGGTGGAGGCGGGGCGAGGCCGTCAGGGGGGGCGCCGCGAGAGCTTCACCACCGCCGCCGCGCGCGCGGGGCAGGTGGCGCTGGATGTCGCCCGCCCCATCACGCAGGCGCGTGACTTCGGCAAGACGCTGCACGAGCGGCTCGCGTCGTTCGACGCCGACGACCTCGCGCGCATGGAGGACGGCCAGCTGCTGCGCGCCCTGCGCGAGCGACAAGGCGTGGTGATCGAGGCGTACGAGCTGCTCGACCGGGGCCGGAAGGCGACCTCGACCGTGCTGGGCGCGCTCGAGGCCGCGCTGGGCACCGTGCCCCGCGAGTGCGTGCATGGCCTCGCGGCGATCCGCCGGACCCGCGCGCGCCGGCGCCTCGACGAGCGGCTCGCGAAGGCGGCCGGTCAGCTCGGCGCGCTCCCCGACGATCTCTCCACGCTGCCGCCCAAGTCGCGCAAGGTCTTCGACGAGCTCCGTCGGCAGCTCGCGGGGCGTCGCCCCCTCGGGCTCGACGTGCGCCCGCTCGACTACGGGAGCAGCGACGCGGCCCTGGTGGAGGGCATGCGCGCGGCGGTGGACGGGCGGAGCGAGCGGGCCGAGCGCGAGCAGCGGCAGGCGATCCGTCGGCTGATGGCCACCGCGCGCTCGCGGCCGCTCGGCCGGGGGAGGGCGGCGCTCGCCCGCACGCTGACCCTGATGATCGAGCGCCTCGCCGACGCCAAGGGGCAGGTGGCGGAGGGCCTCGCCGAGGCCAGCCTGCGGCAGCGCGCGGTCGCGATCGAGGTCGGCCGCCGGCTCGTCGACCACGGCATCCTGGACGAGCCCGAGGACGTGCTGTTCCTCTACGTGCCCGAAGTCCAGGACGCGCTGGTGGGTGAGCCCGGCGCCTACGCGGCCCGCGTGCGGCTCCGGCGCGAGGCGGACGCGCGCTGGCGCCACTTCGGCCCGCCGACCCGGCTCGTGGCCCGGGCGCGCCCGCGCCGCCCGACCTGGGAAGCCTGATCGGGGGTGACCGGGTTGGGGGCGCGGCTTGAATCCGGAGGACGCGTGAAGCGTCGTTCGCGTATGGATCGCGACGAACCGTGAACCCGTCGGCGAATTCGGCTTCGAATGGGGGATACCGACCGGGGATGACGCGTACGGGAGGCGGTGGCGTGCCCGTTGCACGGGAGCCGCGTTCGTCCGCGTTGATCTTCGCGGCCGTCTCCGCGTACCGTCCTCCGGGCGGACCGAGAACTTGGGAAGGAACATGAACCTACAGATGCGAACCGCACTCGTCCTCGCGGCAGGCCTCCTCGCTGGAGCCTGCTCGAGCACTCACTACGTGACCATTCGCCACCCGCTCCACGTCGGGCAGGTGGATCCCAACTCGGTGCCCTTCAACGCCCGGCGCCACGAGCGGCCGCGCGGGCTGCAGGCGGGCACCCTGGTCGATGAAGCGCAGCTGACGGAGCTGTCGCCGGAGCGCATCTGCCTCCACACCAACATCTGGGCCCTCGACGAGGTCGACCCCGGGCGTGGCATCTACCAGAACTATCAGATCGCGCTCCTGAACGATCAGGACAACGTCGAGAACGACGCCGCGCAGATCATGCTCGAGCAGCCCATCACGCAGCGCTACCAGGGCCACATCGCCCAGCGCCGCCAGGTGGGCACCCGGACGGTCTGCGCCAACTACGAGTACCGGAACCGGCAGCGCTACTGCACGCGGCACCGTCAGGAGCCGGTCTACCAGACGTTCTACATCCCGCACATCTGGCAGGTGACGAACCACCCGGCGAACGTCTGCTTCCCGAACGGCGGCTTCATCACGCCGTCGACCACGCGCGTGGCGCTCGAGATGGATGGCCCCGGCGCGGGCCGCCAGGTCTACGAGTGGCAGTTCGAGTCCGCCGTGCAGCAGCAGCAGGCTCAGTAGGTCGCGCGCTCAGCGCACCCGGGAGGCCGTCGAGCGCACGCTCGGCGGCCTCTCGCGTTCCGTCGCCGCGCTCCGCTCCGAGCCCGTGAGCGTCGGGGATCTCACGAGAGCGCCGTGGATGTGGGTTGCCGCTGCAAGGGCGGGCTGGTACCCGTCCGGGCAGGAGGCGAGCACGTGGCAGACATTCAGTCGATCGGAGTCATTGGGGCGGGCCAGATGGGCCGCGGGATCGCGCAGGTGGCGGCGCAGACGGGGTTGAGCGTCACGCTCCTCGACGTCGACCAGGCCACGGCCGAGAACGGCATCGAGCGCATCGCGAAGGGGCTCGGTCGGCTGGTCGAGAAGGAGAAGATCAGCGCCGACGACCGCACCGCGATCCTCAAGCGCATCGCGCCGACCGGCGACTACGGCCGCTTCGCCGAGTGCGGGCTGGTGGTCGAGGCGGCGACCGAGAAGCTCGAGCTCAAGCAGAAGCTCTTCTCGATGGCCGACGAGGCGATGAAGGACGGCGCCATCCTCGCCACCAACACCTCGAGCATCTCCATCACCAAGCTCGCCGCGGGCACCAAGCGTCCCGAGCAGGTCATCGGGATGCACTTCATGAACCCGGTGCCGGTCATGAAGCTGGTCGAGGTGATCCGCGCGCTCCAGACCGACGACGCGACCTACACGGCCATCGTCGACCTCGCGGAGAAGATGGGCAAGACGGTCATCACGTCGAAGGACATGCCGGGCTTCATCGTCAACCGCATGCTCATCCCCTTCCTCAACGAGGCGTGCTTCGCGCTCCAGGAGGGGCTCGGCACGCCGGAGGACATCGACACCGGGGCCAAGCTCGGGCTCAACCACCCGCTCGGCCCGCTCGCGCTCGCGGATCTGATCGGGCTCGACACGTGCCTCTCCATCGCCGAGGTGCTCCACCGCGAGCTCGGCGACGACAAGTACCGGCCCGCCGCCATCCTCCGCAACCACGTCGCCGCGGGCTGGCTCGGCCGCAAGACGAGTCGCGGTTTCTACGACTACTCGGGGAGCTGACATGACCACCCTGGTGAAGCTGGAGCAGAGCGGCCCGGTCGCGACGATCACGATCAACCGCCCGGACAAGCTCAACGCGCTGAGCGTCGACGTGCTCACGGCGCTGCACGGCGCGGTCGAGCAGGTGCGGGCCTGGGAGGACACGCGCTGCGTGATCCTCACGGGCGCGGGCGACAAGGCCTTCGTGGCTGGCGCCGACATCTCCGAGATGCAGGGCCTCGCCGAGGCGGCGGCGCACGAGCTCTCGTCCAAGGGCCACGAGGTCCTCGCCTCGCTCGAGGCGCTCGACGTGCCGGTCATCGCGGCCGTCAACGGCTTCGCCCTGGGCGGCGGCTGCGAGCTCGCGCTCGCCTGCGACTTCATCCACGCGTCGGCCAAGGCCAAGTTCGGCCAGCCCGAGGTGAAGCTCGGGGTGATCCCGGGCTTCGGCGGCACGCAGCGCCTCGCGCGCCGCGTCGGCATCGGGCGCGCCCGCGAGCTGGTCTACACCGGCGCGATGATCGGCGCGGACGAGGCGCTCCGCATCGGCCTCGTCAACGCGGTCCACGCGCCCGAGGACCTGATGGCCCGGGTCGGAGAGGTCGCGGCCCTCATCGCGAGCATGGGCCCCTTCGCGATCACGGAGGCGAAGCGGGTGCTGCGCGACGGCGAAGGCCTCGCGCTGCCCGAGGCCAACCAGCTCGAGGTCGCGGGCTTCGCGCGTTGCTTCGGCACCGCCGATCAGAAGGAGGGCATGACCGCCTTCCTCGAGAAGCGGAAGGCCACGTTCACGGGGAAGTGACGCTCTCGCGCTGGGCGGCGAGCTCCCGGGCTTCGTCCAGCGCGACGTCGACGAACGCCTGCTCCGGGTCGGCGGACCAGCGCATCAGCGCGCCGAGGAACAGCTCCTTCAGGTACGCGTAAGAGAAGCCGTCGGTGTGCGCGACGAGCTTCTCCTGCGTGGCCACGTCGAGCTGCATCGGCGCCGCGAGCGCCTCGCTCCAGCGCGCCACGTACGCCTCGCGCTCGCTCGGCCCGGGCAGCCCGAAGTGATACTTGCGGTCGAAGCGGCTGGGTCGGTGCAAGAGCGCCGGATCGAGACGCTCGGCGTGGTTGGTGCTCGCGAGGGTGATCAGCCCTTCGTTCGCGGCGAACCCATCCAGCTCGTTCAGGAAGAACGAGAGCGCCTCGCCCGTGACGAGGCTGTCGAGGTCCTCGAGCACGAGGAGGCACGGCGTGCTGCGTCGCGCGCGCGCGAAGACCTCGCCGATGCACTGCTGCATCGGGACGTGCGGCGCGACGAAGCTCTGCACGTAGAGGCACGGCACATCCAGCTCTCCGATGAGCCCCTTGATGCACAGAGTCTTGCCGTTGCCGGGCGGGCCGAGGAAGAGCGCGCCGCGCTTGTACGGGATGCGGTGCTGCGCGTAGAAGGCCTGCGAGTCGAGGAAGCGGCGGAAGTCGTCCCGGACCCGGGAGACCATGCCGTCGGGCAACACGAGGTCGTCCAATGAGCTGCGGCGGACCTCCGCGTAGAGCGCCGCGTCCTTCTGCCAGCAGCCGTTCTTGTAGACGAGGATCTCCGCCCGGATCTCCGCGTGGTGAGCGCACACGGCGTCGAAGAAGCGCTCCGCGGCCTCCTGGCTCGGGGCGGACAGCCAGCGCTCGTTCCGGTCGCGGACGACCATCGGCACGATGAGGCCGACGAAGTCGAAGCGCTCGCCCTCCCACGTGAAGCGGAACCGCCCGGAGGCGAGGGCGGGTCTCAGCGCGTCCTCGCTGCGCACGTGCGTCGGCTCGTCCTGCCCGGGGCGCCAGAGCGGGCGTGACCAGTGGTAAGTGAACAGGGGGTGGGGCGCCTCGACTCGATCGACGTGGACGCCGAGGCTTCGCAGGAACCCGAGCGGGTCGAAGAGCGGCTCGTCGGTGTGCAGCACGTAGCCGCTCGGGTTGTCACCGGCGAGCTGCGTGGCGACGGCGTGCATGAGCGCCTCGGGGCGCCCGCTCTCGTAGAATCGCTGGATGGCATCGATGGACATGTGCAAACGATGCTACGAACGGGGGGCGAGGGGAAGTCCCGCGTCCCGTGGCGTATGCTCGGGGGCATGTTTCCCGTCCCTCCCGTGGTCCGCGCCTGGCTGCCGCCCATCGTGCTGGCGCTGGGCGCGCTTCAGGCGGTCTCGATCGGCCTGCAGATCCTGCTCTCGATGCCCGAGCTGGCGCTCCTGAGCCTGCCGTTCTTCGGCTCCGCGGGCGTGCTGGGCTGCGGCGCGTGGGGGCTCTACCAGCAGTCGTTCTGGGCGCGGGGCTTCGCCATCGGCGCGCTGCTCTCCAGCGCCATCGGCGGGGCGTGGTTCGTGGGCGTAGGCGCGGTGCTGCCCGCGAGCCTCTTCGCGATGCTCATCCTGCTGTCGAACGACGCGCCCGGCCGCTTCGAGCAGCGCGCGTCCTTCCGGGAGCAGTCCGGGCTGAGCCGCCAGGGCGCCCGTCGGCTCTTCCAGGTCGGACTCGGTCTCGGGCTGGGCTTGCCCGCGCTCCTCGGCAGCCCGCTCGCGCTCGTCCTCTTCGGCGCGGCGCCCATCCCCGCCGCGCTCGCGGCCTGCCTCGGGCTGCTCGGGCTCTTCGGGCTGACCCGCCTCGCGAGCTTCTACTTCTTCGCGGTGTGCGGCGCGCTCGTCGCCTTCGTCGCCGCGGTCGTGCTGACCATTCTCTCCGGCCGCGGGGTCGAGCCTGGCGGCGCCGCGCTCGGGGTCACGGGGCTGCTCTTGGCCCTGGCCCCCATCGTCGGGCCGGTCTGGCGCGCGCTCACTCCGGGGCCAGCGGCACACCCAGCCCGCCGCACTCGCTGACCAGAGAGGGCGGCAAGGTGAAGCCGCCCAGGGTCAGTCGCTCGGTCGGCACGCCCTCGTCGAACGCGGCGGCGGCCCGCGCGGCGAGGGCCTCGTCGAACAGCGCCCGTGCGCGCGCGCAGTCGCCTTCGCCCGCGTGCAGCTCCGCCCGCAGCTCGAGCGCGGCGTAGCGCGGCGCGCCCATCCGGACCGCCTCGTCGACCCGGGCCCGCGCGCGCGCTGTGTGTCCGGCGCGACGGCTGGCCCACCCGGCCGCGATCATCGCGACGCCGTCCCAGGGATCGACCCGGAGGCGCCAGCGGGCCGCGTCAGGGCCGGCGAGAGGGGCGGCTTCGACGCTGATCTCGGTCAGCGTCCAGGGAAGGGCGAGCGAAGCGACGAGCAGGCAGGAGACGGCGAGGCTCGAGGCGAACCGGACGAGCCGGGACGGCGCCTCCGAGTCCGCTTCTCCCGCCTTCGCTTCCGCTGCCGAGTCCGCTCCCGAGTCCGCCTCCGCCTCCGCCTTCGCTTCCGCCTTCGCTTCCGCCTCCGAGTCCGCCTCCGAGTCCGCCTCCGAGTCCGGCTCCGAGTCCGCCTCCGTTCCCGTTTCCGTTCTCGTTTCCGTTCTCGTTTCCGTTCTCGTTTCCGTTCTCGTTTCCGTTCTCGTTTCCGTTCCCGTTCCCGCTGCCGTTCCCGCTCCCGCTCCCGTTCCCGCTGCCGTTCCCGCTGCCGCTCCCGTTCCCGCACCCGTTCCCGCTGCCGCTCCCGTTCCCGCTGCCGTTCCCGCTGCCGTTCCCGCTGCCGTTCCCGTTCCCGAGTCCGCTTCCGCTTCCGCCTCCGCTTCCGCCTCCGCTTCCGTTCCGGCTTCGGTGCCCGCCAAGCCCACTCCGCCCCGCGAGCCGGACTTCACCCGGACACGCGCCGCGACCCGACGGTCTGGCCGTCGCGCCTCCAGCGACCTCGTGACCTCGACGCTCGAAGGCCTCCGCGAACGCCTCGTCTCTTCGCGGCGCACCACCCACGCGGCGATCGCGGCGCAGGCGCCCGCGAAGGCGACGCTGGCGGGGCCGAGCCTCGCGTCGACCAGGGCCGGGCTGAGGGCGCCGACGCCGAGGGCCGCGGCGCAGGCGACCGCGGTGGCGCTCACGAGCCAGCGCTCAGCGCCCGCGGAGGAGAACACCAGAGACGACACGCGGTGCGCGGACCAGGGCAGGGCGGCGCTCAGCAGGAGCGACGCGACGGGGCGGAGCCACACTTCTTCGATCGGCCAGGCGTCCATGGGTGCACGAAGGAGCATTGGCGCCCCGCGGTTTCGCTGATAGCACGGCGGTCATGGAACGAGAGACCATCCACACCGACGACGCCCCGGCGGCGATCGGTCCCTACGTGCAGGCCGTCAAGGCCAACGGGCTCGTGTTCTGCTCCGGGCAGATCGCGCTCGACCCCAAGAGCGGCGAGATCGTCGGCGCGGGCGACGTGGCCGCGCAGACCGAGCAGGTGATGAAGAACCTCGAGGCGGTGCTGACCGCCGCGGGGAGCTCCTTCGCCCAGGTGGTCAAGACGACCATCTTTCTCACCGACCTCGGTGACTTCCAGACGGTCAACGCCATCTACGCGTCTCGCTTCGAGGGCGTCTCTCCGCCCGCGCGCGCCTGCGTCGAGGTGTCCGCGCTGCCGAAGGGCGTCCAGGTCGAGATCGAGATGACCGCGCTCCACGCGTGAGCGCCGACGTGTGACGGGACGACCGTCACGGTCGGGGCGGATCGACGCGGTCGTCGGCGCTCACGCGCCTCACGGACAGACGGAACGGCGGATGCTCCTCCGGACGAGGGTTGGAGGAACCGTGACGAAGAAGACCCTGTTCACCGCCCTGACCGCGCTCGCCCTGTGCGCCTGTGACGAGCCCGAGCCCCTCGTGTTGGGCTCGAGCGGCGAGTCGCTCGCGGAGATCGAAGAAGCCGCCCCCGCCGAGGTGTCGCGCCTGCCCTATCAGCAGCCCCCCGAAGAGGAGCTGGCCGAGCCGGACGTCGTGCGGCCCGCGATGTCGATCGAGGGGCGCGGGATGGAGGTGACCTGTCGGCGGGCGACCGTGTTCTTCCCCACCGACGAGGCGACCCTCGACGAGGATGACCGCTCGGCCCTGGACGCGCTCGCCAGGTGCCTGCGCGGCACGCCCGACTCCGAGCACGTGACCATCGTCGGCGGCGCGGACCCGCGCGCGAGCGAGGCGTACAACGAGCAGCTCGCCCGTCAGCGGGCGGAGGCGGTCGCCTCGCACCTCCGCGAGAGCGGCGTGCGCGAGGGCAGCTTCGAGATCCGACCCGTGGGCGAAGACGGCGCGATCGAGGGCATGCCCGTGCTCTGGCCGCTGCAGCGCCACGGCGTCGCGCGCGTCGAGGACCCGGCGCGCTGATCAGCGCCAGGGATCGAGCCGCTCGATCGTCTCGGCGCGGTCCGGACCGACGCTGAGGATCGACGCGGGGATGCCGACGAGCTGCTCGACGCGCTCGACGTAGGCGCGCGCCTTCGCGGGCAGCGCCTCCACGCTCCGCGCGGCCGTGACGTCCTCGGACCACCCGGGCAGCTCTTCGTAGATCGGCGTCACGCGCTCCAGGCCGACCGAGGGCGGGGCGTCGACGCGCTCGCCGTCCAGCTCGTACGCCACGCAGAGCTTCAGGGTCTCCATGCCGCTGAGCACGTCGAGCTTGGTGAAGGCGAGCTCGCTCAGCCCGTTGACGCGCGCGGCGTGCCGCAGGACCGGGATGTCCAGCCAGCCGCAGCGGCGGGGGCGGCCCGTCGTGGCGCCGAACTCGCCGCCGGCCTGCCTCAGCGCCTCGCCGTCCTCGCCGTGCATCTCGGTGGGGAAGGGCCCGTCGCCCACGCGCGTGGTGTAGGCCTTGCTGATGCCGAGCACGCGGTCGATGTGCGTGGGGCCGAGGCCGCTGCCCGTGCACGCGCCGCCGGCGGTCACGCTCGAGCTGGTCACGAACGGGTAGGTGCCGTGGTCGAGATCGAGCATCGTGCCCTGCGCACCCTCGAGCAAGATTCGTTTCCCGGCGTCGCGCAGGCGGTGGAGCGCGTCCGTGGTGTCGCCCACGTACGGGAGGATCGCGTCGGCGCAGCCGAGCACCGCGTCCGCGACCTGCACCGCGCTCGGGGGCTCGCCGCCGAGGGCCTCGATGGTGGGGCGCCACGCCTCGATGAGCCCGGCGACCTTCGCGCGGAGCTCGTCCGGGTGGGCCAGGTCGGCGACGCGCACGCCGCGGCGCGCGGCCCGATCCTGATAGCAGGGGCCGATGCCGCGCTTCGTCGTGCCGATCGCGTTCGGACCCTGCTCGCGGAGGCCATCGACGAGGAAGTGCGCGCCGGTCACCAGGTGGGCGCGCTCGCTGACCAGGACGCGGTCTTCGGTGAGCAGCCCGCGGCCGCGCATCACGTCCAGCTCCTTCACCAGGACCTGGGGATCGATGACCATGCCCGGCCCGAGGATGCAGCGAGGGCGGGCGTGCAGCGCGCCGGACGGGACGAGGTGGAAGACCACCTTCTCGCCGCCGACCACCAGGGTGTGTCCCGCGTTCGCGCCGCCGCCGAAGCGCACGACGGCGTCGGCCTCCTCGGCGAGTCGATCGACGATCTTGCCCTTGCCCTCGTCACCCCATTGGGCGCCGACGATCACCAGCGTGGTCATGCTTCGCTCCCGTGCGCCCAGCGGGCGAGGCGCGTCCATCCGCGGGCCGCGCGCTCCGCGCCGTCCCGGACCCGCACCGCCACCGGCTCTTTTCCGCAGAACACCGCGGCGTCGTAGCCCCACCGGCGCGCATAGTCGAGCGCGGCCCGCTTGCCGCGGGTCCCCAGCGTCGCCGCGCTGGCGTCTGCCCCCCGCAGCTTCTCGGCCACGCGGTCGCGGTCGGAGCCCTTGCCGCCGGCCACCACGAAGCGCGCGCGCCTCGCCACGTCCGGCCGCCGCCCGACCTCGCTCAGCGCCCACTCGAGGTTCGCGAGGTCGATGCCGAACCCGGTGGCGGGCTGCGCGGCGCCGAAGCGCGCGAGCAGGCCATCGTACCGCCCGCCCGCGCCGACCGGCTCCCCGGGCCCGCGCGCGAGCAGGGTGAAGCTCGGCCCGGTGTAGTAGCTGGCGCCCCGCACCTCGCCGAGATCGAGGGACAGCCGCGCGCCGAGCCCGGCCGCGTCGAGGCGACGGATGAGCGCCGCGAGATCCTTCAGCGAGCGGCGGGCGCCCTCCGAGCGGAACACCTTGCGCGCCTCCCGCAGCACGCCGACGTCCCCGTGGAGCTGGACCGCGCCCTCGAGCTTGCGTCGCGCCTCGCGGCCGGCCTTCGCCGCGCTCAGCGCCGCGTGCAGCCCCGCGCCGTCCTTGCGGATGAGGGCCGCCTCGACGTCCTCGCGGGCCTCCTCGGGCAGCTCGGCCAGCGCGGCGCGGGTCAGCGTCACAAGCGACAGCTCGATCTGGAAGTCGTCGAGCCCGGTCGCTTCGAGCGAGCGCGCCGCGAGCGTGATGACCTCGACGTCCGCGTCGCCGTCGTCCTGTCCGATCAGCTCCACGCCGGCCTGCGCGATCTGGCGCGCCTTGCGAGCCCGCCCGCGCCGCTGACGGATGAGCGACCCCGCGTAGGACAGCCGCCACGGCGCCGGACGGTCGGCGAGCTGGGTGGCGACGATGCGCGCGATCTGCGGCGTGATGTCGGGGCGGAGGAGCGCCACCTCGCCCGTGTCCGGATCGACGAAGCGCAGCAGGTCTCGTCGATCGAGGGTGTCGAGCCCGCGCTCGATCACCTCCGCGTGCTCGAACGGCGGCGTCGTGACGAGCTGATAGCCCCACGCGTCGAAGAGATCGGTGAGGCGAGACGCGAGCTGCGACCGAGCCGTCGCCTCGGGAGGCAGCAGGTCGCGCATGCCCGCCGGCGGAGCGAGGGGGAAGGTCATGGCCCGCGGGCTTGGTATCGGTCGCCGCGCACACCGTCAAGCCATTCGCCGAGCGGGGACAGGCGTCCCCGAGGGTCTCCCCGAGGGTCAGGGGGAGAAGCCGTAGCCGCGGCGGCCGGAGGAGCTGCACTCGGGGTGGCCGCTCTGATCGCCGGGCCAGGAGCTGATGTCGGTGTCGTCGTCGCGGCCGTTGCACCACTGCTGGGTGCCGCCCATCGTCGAGTCGAAGATGAAGTTGTGCATCTGCACGCGGCTGTCGTCGTGGCAGTTGTGCCCTCCGCCGTCGCTGAACGTGTCGTACGGCGTGCTGCACGAGCGGAGCGCCCAGCTCGGGTGATAGTCGTTGACGGCCTCGTAGTACTGGAAGAAGCACTCGCGGCTCATCTCGGTGCCACAGCGGCCGTGGTTGCACGTGTTGTGGACGTGAACCCACGCGCTCTGCCAGCGGTAGAGGGCGGTGGAGCTGTGGCGGCCGATGCCGAGGGTGCCGCTGATGCCCGCCTCGTGCAGCGCGAGGTAGTAGTAGCCGCTGCCGAGCTGGATCGGGGAAGAGTCGTTCCCGCCCTTGTCGCTGCCGTAGGCGACGTCGCCGTCGGGGGTCGGCTCGAGCACGGGCAGATCCCGCGCCCGGAGCATGTCGTTCATCACCTCGTGCTGCTCTGCGTACAGGCTCGGGGCCCGGACGCCGAAGGTGTGCAGGGCGTGAATCTCGGGCTCGAGGGCCTCCGCCAGCGTCGGGCCGACCTGCGCCGCGATGGACTCCCGCAGCACCGCCGCCGCCTCGCCGGCGAGCTCGAACAGGACGCGGTTGTCGTCCGCCTCGGGGCGGTCGTCGATCTGCCGCTCGAGGTCCTCGGCCCAGACCGGATCGAGCCACGCGTCGCCGCCCTGCTGGCTGTAGAAGATGTAGCCCTGGTCGTCGGTCATGCGGGCGTCCACCTCGAACTTCGGCGACAGCGGATCCTGCTGGTACTCCGGCGCGGTGGCGCGGCCGCGGAGCGCTTGCAGGTAGATGACGACGTCGGCGCGCCGGTACGCGAGCGACAGACCGCCTTCCTCCGCCTGGAGGACGGTCAGGCCCTCCTCCAGCTCGAGGGGCGCGTCGCCCACCTCGTCGACGTCGTTCGCGCATCCGACCAGCCCCAGGCTCAGGCTGATCAACAGGATCCCCAGGTGTTGTGCTCGCATCCCCATCCTCCGGGGTGTCGAGTCAGCACGCGGCGATCCAACCGGAATCCCCCACTCAGACGGCAATTCCAAGGCAGGCGGTGTCCAAGAACGAGACGCCCTGGGTGTTCAAAATCTAGAATCCGACACCTGGTCGGCGGGCTACGCCCAGGCGACGAGCCCGAGGGCCAACGCGAGCCGGACCGCGCGATAGGGCCGATGCACGTCGCGGCTGAGGTCGCCTTCGAACGCCTGGACCAGCTCCGACAGGGGCATCGGCGTGCGAGCCAGGGTCAAGACGCGCTCCACGTCGCGCGGGAGGCCGTCGGGCGGCGCGGCGCGGGTCCGGGTCAGATCGTCGAGCATGTGGAGCGCGAAGCTCTCCTCCTCGAGCCCGAGCTCCAGGCGCCGATCGATCCCCGCGCTGAGGACGCGCCACGGGTCGAGGCCGAGCGGGAAGTAGCGATCCGGCGGCTCCACGCCGTCGTGGAACTCGGCCTCCCCGTCGCTCCACGTGAACAGCTCCAGCAGCTTCTCCTTCACCTGCTCGGAGATGTGCCCGAAGAGCTGGACCGGCTCGATCAGCCCCAGCGCGGCGAGGGTGTCCCCGAGCCGCCCGTCGAAGCGAGGCAGGACGGCCAGGGCCATGTCCAGCTCGCTGCGCTCGAGGGTCCCGCGCGCGACCAGGAACTCCCCGAGCAGCTCTCGCGGCACGTTGGAGCTGACGAACTCGGGGATGCCGTCGAGGAGATAGACCTCCTTCCGCACTTCGCGCCGGCGGCAGATCCACACGCCGGTCGCCCGCGCCGCCGCCGAGCGGGCCAGCGCGTCCACGAGCCCGCCCCCGGCGATGCTCCGCGTGTCGCTCGCCGCCGCCTCGGCGTCCGCGGCGGGCAAGTGCCCGGCCAGCTCGGGCACGTCGCCGAGCTTGCGCGCGGGGGTGCCGCCGATGCGCACCCAGTCGGTCGGCCCGAGCTCGCCCGTGGTCAGCCCCTCCACGAGCTGCGCGAACGTGATCGAGCCCCGCTCGGTGCCGTCCGCGCGCACGATCACGTAGTCGTCGAGGGGCGGCTCGCGGGTGACCTCGTCTTCGGACGCCTCGACCCCGTCGGGCAGGGTGGCCCGCGCCCCGCCCGTGGCGAGCGCGATCAGCGTGCCGAGCTGGGCGCGCATCGCGACCGGCGGAGACTCCGCGAGCGACAGGAGCGCCTTGCGCATGGCGGCGGCGCTCTCGAACCGGTCCTCCGGCTTTCGCGCCAGCCCCCGCCGGAGCGCGTCGACGAAGCCGGTGGGCAGCGTGTCCGCCTTCTGGTCGAGCGCCCGGACGTCGGCGTTCCGGACCGCGAGCAGGATCGCCAGCTCGCTGCCCCGCGCGAAGAGCGGCTCGTCGATCAGCAGCTCGGCCGCGACGATGGCGGCCGCGAAGACGTCGCTGCGCCGATCGCTCGCCTCGCCCCGCACCTGCTCGGGCGAGAGATACCCGAGCTTGCCCTTCGTCCGCCCCGCGGCCGCGGCCTGCGGGAAGCGCGAGCGGAGCCGCGCCTCCGCGATGCCGAAGTCGGCGAGCTTCACGTCGCCGGTCTCCGACAGCAGCACGTTCGAAGGCGAGACGTCGCCGTGCACGATGCCGAGGGGCGCCCCCGCGGCGTCGGTCGCTTCGTGCACCGCGTGGAGGCCGGCGAGCAGCTCCGTGACGATGAAGAGGGCCAGCGCCGGATCGAGCGGCTCGCGCTCCGTCCTTCGCCAGCGCTGGAAGCGCGAGAGATCCAGCCCGGGCACGAGCTCCAGGGCGAGGAAGGGCTGCCCCTCCGCCGAGCCCGACGCGAGCACGCGCACCACGTTGGGGTGCTCGACCAGCGCCGCCAGCCGCGCCTCCTCCCCGAACATGCGCTCCGCCCCGGGCTCCGCCGCGATGTGGGGGAGCATGCGCTTGACCACCACCACCCGGTCGTCCCCGGCGGCGCGGGGCTCGACGGCTTGAAACACCTCCGCCATGCCGCCCACCGCGAGGCGCTGAAGCAGCCGGTAGCTCGCGAAGCGAGTGTTCGGGGGTGGCGCCGGAGGCGGCCCGGGCGGGTGGCTCGGTCGCACCCGTAGAGGATACTTGGTTTTTTCGCCGCGCGGGCCCCATCGAGAGGAGGGTTGCGACCGGTGGGGGGCCCCACCATCCTCGCCCCCATGGCGGATCCGCGCTCGAGGGAAGGTGCGCGCTATGGCACTCCAGAGGTCGTCGCGTGGCTCGACGGGCTGCACGCGCGGCACGACACGCCGCTGTCCGAGGCGTTCGAGGCCGACACGCGGCACGGCCTGCCTTCGATCCAGGTGGCGCCGTCGGAGGGCGCGCTGCTCGGCCTGATGGCCCGGCTGACCGGGGCGAAGAGGGCGGTCGAGGTCGGGACGCTCGCGGGCTACTCGGCGATTCACATGGCGCGCGGGATGGGGGAGGGCGGCCGGCTCTGGACCCTCGAGAACGACCCGAAGCACGCCGAGGTCGCGCGGGCCAACCTCGCGGCCGCGCAGCTCGACGCGCAGGTGGAGGTGCGGCTCGGGGACGCGACCGACTCGCTGACCGCGCTCGAAGCGCACGCTCCGTTCGATCTGGTCTTCCTCGACGCCGACAAGGGCCGCTACGACCGGTACGCGGCGTGGGCGTTCGCGAACCTCCGCGAGGGCGGGGTGCTCCTGGCGGACAACGTGTACTTCTTCGGCCGGCTCCTGGACGAAGAAGACCCCGACGCGGCGGCCATGCGGCGTTTTCACACGGAGGTCGCGGGGCGCTTCGCATCGACCGTGATTCCCACCCCGGACGGTCTCCTGCTCGGCCTCAAAACGCCCGCGAAAACGCCTTGACCGAGTCCTGAGAATCCGGGATATACGGCCGCGCCGAGCTTCCCCTGCGCCCTTCTTGCACGGGCCTTGACGTGCGAAGGCATGGACCCTACCGCCCGCCCGGATTTCGTTCCCGGCGTCGGACCGCCCCCACGCGGTCGCGCCGGCTGTGAGAGAGGCTCGTTCGGAGTGAGCATGTCGACTGCGCCCAGCACACGGTACCGGGGGGTATCGCCCAGCGGGGGTGCGTCCGTCGCCATGTCGTCCGAGGCGAGCGACGCTCGTGGAGCGCGAAAGTGGCGGTGGATCGGGGCCCTCGTGCTCCTCGCGCCCGCCGCCTGGGCGCTCTGGACGATCGCCGCCCCGCTGGTCGCGCCGGAGGGCGCCGCGCTCGGTCCGATCCGCGGCGTGCGGCTCGGGACCGGGGCTGGCCAGGCGCGAGATCGCCTCGCGACAGGCGCGCCGGGCGAATTCCGCTCGGAGGCGATGGGTGAAGATCACGCCCTGACGTGGCAGCCGACGGGCGAGACCCGAGGCCTGCGCGCGGCGCGCCTCGAGTTCCACCTCGGCCAGCTGGTCGCGGTGCGATTGACCCTGGACGGCTCGGCGCCCGAAGCGCAGGGGCCGCAGTTCGAGAGTTCGAACGCTTCGGTGCTGACGCGGACGCGCAGCGGCGAGGCGGTGGAGCTGACGTGGCTGGCGCGAAGCTGCCCGACCCACGCCGGCGAAGTGAGGCGCTTGATCGAGGAGCATTCGCAACGCTGAGCAGCCACCCGGATCGAGGTTGTCGCCAGGGACCGACCGAAGTATATGGGCCGCCGCTCCACATGCGTGGGGCGTCCGGTCTTCGGAGCCAGGGCGTGCCCTGGGCCTCTCGGTCGCCCGACCCCACGGTCCGCGCGGCTCTCAGCTGAACCGAACGAGCGAGACATGCAGATATTTCCCAAGTCGCTCAACTACCTCCCGCTGGTCGCGGCGCTCGGCGTGGCCATCGGAGGCGGCGTCGCCACGTTCGTGGTCGTCTACTACTTCTCCCCCCGCAACCTGCAGGTCGGCTACGAGCCGGAGCAGCCCGTGCCGTACAGCCACCGCCTCCACGCGGGGCAGCTGGGCATGGACTGCAGGTACTGCCATGCGAACGTCGAGCGCTCGCAAGAGGCCATGGTGCCGCCGACGCAGACCTGCATGGGGTGCCACAGCCTGGTGAAGACCGAGTCGGCGCGCCTCGCGCCGGTGCGGGAGTCCTGGGAGACGGGCGACCCCATCGAGTGGGTGCGCGTCCACAACATCCCCGACCACGCGTACTTCGCGCACGACGTCCACCTCGCCGCAGGCGTGGGGTGCGTCAGCTGCCACGGGCGCGTCGACCAGATGGAGGTCGTGTCGGTGCAGACGCCGCTCAGCATGGGCTGGTGTCTGGACTGCCACCGAAATCCTGGGGAATACGAGAACCCGGACGGGACGGTCGGCGCCATTCGCCCGCTGTCTCGCATCACCGACCTGGACTGGTCGCCGGAAGAAGCCACCGAGGCGGAGAGCGCGGAGATGCGGGGCCTGATGGCCCGCGCCGTGCCCCCCGAGAACTGCGCTGGGTGCCACCGATGAGCAAGCGACTGCCGTTTTCGTTGCCGACCGTAGGCGAGGACCGCCCGCCGATCTGGCGGACGCTCGATCAGAAGCGCGAGCCCGAGCTGGCCGCGCGTGAGGCCACGGAGGAGAAGGGCGTCCAGGCGTCCAAGCTCGTCCAGACCGACAGCATCGTCTCCCGCCGCCGCTTCATGCAGGTGGGGGGCGCCACCGCCGCGGCGGTGGGGCTGAGCGGGTGCCTCCGCCGACCGGCCGAGCAGATCCTCCCCTACAGCCAGGCCCCGGAGTACTCGCTCCCGGGCATGCCGCTGCACTTCGCGACCTCGGTCAATCACGACGGTCAGGCGTTCGGCCTGCTGGTCGAGAGCCACGAGGGGCGCCCCACCAAGATCGAGGGCAACCCGGAACACCCGGCGAGCGGCGGCGCGACCGACGCTCGGCTCCAGGCCAGCATCCTCGACCTCTACGACCCGGACCGCCCCGGCAAGCTGATGCGCGGCGCGCCCGACGCGCGCGACGTGGCGACCTGGGCCGAGTTCGACGCGTGGTGGCGTGAGAAGGCGGCCGAGCTCGGCGGTGGCGAGGGCCTCCGCGTCCTCGTGCCCCCGACCGACTCGCCCAGCTTCATGCGGGCCCGCGCGGCGTTCATGCAGCGCTTCCCGCAGGCGCGCGTGCACACCTGGAGCGCGCTCTCCGGGGCGAGCTCCCGCGCCGGCGCCCTGGCGGCCTTCGGGCAGCCGCTCGACGCGCGCGTCGACTACGCCCGCGCGAAGGTCGTGCTCAGCGTCGACTGCGACTTCCTCGGCGACGAGCCGGGCGCGGTCCGCAACCAGCGGCACTTCGCCGAGGGGCGGCGCATCACCTCGCCCAACGACGAGATGAACCGGCTCTACGTGGTCGAGGGCACGCTCTCGGTGACCGGCATGAACGCCGACCACCGCCTGCGCCTCGCGCCGTCGCAGGCCGACCGCTACCTCCGCGCGCTCGCGGCCAAGCTCGCCTCCGAGGGCGCCACGCTCCCCGGCGGCGCCGGCGAGGCGGTCCGCGGCGTGACGGTCGAGGGCGTCCCGGTCGAGTGGGTCAACGCGGTCGCCGCGGACCTCATGGCCAACCGAGGCTCGAGCGCGGTCACCGTGGGCTGGCGTCAGCCCCCGCACGTGCACGCGCTCGCGCACGCCATCAACGCCGGCCTCGGCAACCTCGGCACCACCGTTCAGCTCTTTCCGGCCGTCGACGCCGAGGAGCCGGACGCGAACCAGAGCCTGGGCGACCTCGTGACCGCGATGGGCGCGGGCGACGTCGACACGCTCTTCGTCTTCGGCGGCAACCCCGTCTACGACGCGCCCGGGTTCGCCGACGCGGTCGAGAACGTGGAGACCGTCGTCCGCCTCGGCGGCTACGACGACGAGACGAGCCGCGCCTCGGGCTGGTTCCTGCCCATGGCGCACCCGCTCGAGAGCTGGGGCGACCATCGCTCGAGCGACGGCACGGTGTCGATCCAGCAGCCGCTGATCGCCCCGCTGCGCGGCGGGCGCGCGGACCTCGAGATGATGGCGTTCCTCGCCGGCATCCGGGCCTGGCGCGGCTACCACCTGGTGCGGAACACGCTGCGCGAGCAGGTCGGGGCGGCGAGCCTCGATCGCACCTGGCGCGCGGCGCTGCATCGCGGCGTCGTGCCGGGGCTCCCGGCGGTCGCGCCGGCCACGGGCGGCCTCACGGGCGACGTCGCGGGCGCGCTCCGCGAGAACGAGCCGGCGGCGCCGCAGGGCTGGGAGGCGGTCTTCACCCCGTCGTACCAGACGGGCGACGGCCAGTACGCGAACAACGCGTGGATGCTGGAGCTGCCCGACCCGGTCACCAAGATCGTGTGGGACAACGCCGCGTACGTCAGCCCGGAGAGCGCTCGGCAGCTGGGCGTCGAGACGGGTGACATGCTCAGCATCTCGCGCGAGGGCGCGGGCGAGCTGAGCATCCCGGCCTTCGTGCTCCCCGGACACGCCGACCAGGTGGTCACGCTGCCGCTCGGCTTCGGCCGCACCGCGGCGGGCCGGCACGGCAACGGGGTCGGCTTCGACGTCAACCCGCTCCGCGCGGGCGACGGCTTCGCGCGGGTGACCGTCAGCAAGGGGTCGGGCGAGCACCAGATCGTGCAGACCCAGGACCACCACTCGATGGAGGGGCGGCCGCTGGTCATCGACGCGAGCCTCGAGGAGTACCGCGAGACGCCGAACTTCGCGCAGTGGCGCGAGCCGACGCCGAGCACCAGCCCGCTCTGGACGCAGGTCGACTACGCCGAGCCGCTGTACCCGGCGCAGGGCGGCAAGAGCTACTCGCTCGTGCCCGAGGCGCTGCCGCCGCGTGAGGGCGCGCCGCCCCGCTACAAGTGGGCGATGGCGATGGACCTGACCACCTGCACGGGCTGCAGCGCGTGCATCATCGCCTGCCAGGCCGAGAACAACATCCCGATCGTCGGCAAGATGCAGGTCGCGATGGGGCGCGAGATGCACTGGATGCGCCTCGACCGCTACTTCGTCGGTGACGACGAGGCGCAGCCGAAGGTCGCCATCCAGCCGGTCGCCTGCCAGCACTGCGAAGAGGCGCCCTGCGAGAACGTCTGCCCGGTCGCCGCGACCGTGCACACGCCCGAGGGCCTCAACGTGATGGCCTACAACCGCTGCATCGGCACCCGCTACTGCATGAACAACTGCCCCTACAAGGTGCGGCGGTTCAACTTCCTCGACTGGCACGGTGAGGTGCCGGAGCTGAAGAAGATGCAGCACAACCCGAACGTCACCGTGCGGATGCGCGGTGTCATCGAGAAGTGCAGCTACTGCGTGCAGCGCATCCAGACCGCGCGCATCCACGCGCGGACACAGACCACGGTCGACGCCGAGGGCGAGATCGACGAGCGCCGCATCCAGGACGGCGAGGTCACGCCCGCGTGCGCGCAGGCCTGCCCGAGCCAGGCGCTCATCTTCGGCGACCTGAACGACACCGAGTCGCGCGTGCACCGCTGGGTGCACATGGACCGGCAATACAAGCTGCTCGCGTCCATCGGCGCGCAGCCCCGCACCACCTACGTGGGCAAGATTCGCAACCCGAATCCGGAGATGGTCTGATGGCGTACAACGAGCCCATCACCGAGCTCGGCGAAGGGTCCCTCGTCTCGAAGGGGACCGGCTTCAAAGAGATCACCGAGATCGTCAGCCGCGTCACGGAGCAGAAGGCGCCCCGTGGCTGGTGGATCCTCTTCGGCATCAGCTCGACCTTCACCGCCGTGCTCGGCGCGACGGTCGGCTACCTGGTGTGGACCGGCATCGGCATCTGGGGCAACAACAGCCCCGTCGCCTGGGCCTGGGACATCACCAACTTCGTCTGGTGGATCGGTATCGGTCACGCCGGGACGCTGATCTCGGCCGTCCTCTATCTGTTCAGACAGTACTGGCGAACCGCGATCAACCGCTTCTCGGAAGCGATGACGATCTTCGCCGTCATCTGCGCGCTCTTGTTCCCCACGATTCATACGGGCCGGCCGTGGTTCATCTACTACCCGCTGCCGATCCCGAACTCGATGAACATGTGGCCGAACTTCAAGAGCCCGCTGCTGTGGGACGTGTTCGCGGTGAGCACGTACTTCACGGTGTCGCTGCTCTTCTGGTACGTCGGCCTCATCCCGGACTTCGCGACGCTGCGTGACCGCGCGACGCACAAGGTCCGCCGCTGGGTCTACGGCTTCCTCGCCCTCGGGTGGCGCGGCAGCAACCGCCACTGGAGCAACTACGAGCGCTCCTACCTGATCCTGGCCGCGCTCAGCACGCCGCTCGTGCTCTCGGTGCACTCGGTCGTTTCGTTCGACTTCGCGACCTCGGTCGAGCCGGGCTGGCACACCACCATCTTCCCGCCGTACTTCGTCGCGGGCGCCGTCTTCAGCGGCTTCGCGATGGTGATGACGCTGCTCCTCATCGCGCGGACCGTCTACGGGCTGCACGACCTGGTGCGCATTCGCCACCTCGAGCTGATGAACAAGATCATGCTCACGACGGGCAGCCTCGTCGGGTACGCGTACGCGATGGAGTTCTTCATCGCCTGGTACTCCGGCAACCCGTACGAGCGGTACGTGTTCATCAACCGCGCCACGGGCGACTACTGGTGGGCCTACTGGTCGATGATCACCTGCAACGTGATCAGCCCGCAGCTCTTCTGGTTCAAGAAGCTGCGCCGCTCGATCCCGGTGATGTTCGTCGTCTCCATCATCATCAACATCGGCATGTGGTTCGAGCGCTTCGTCATCATCGTGACGTCGCTCCACAACGACTACCTGCCCAGCGCGTGGGGCAACTTCAGCCCGACGCTGTTCGACATCACGACCTTCATGGGCTCCCTCGGCCTGTTCTTCACGGCCTTCCTTCTGTTCCTCCGGTGGATGCCGATGATCGCCATCGCCGAGGTGAAGATGGTCATCCCCGAGGCGGACCCGCATTACCACCCCGAAGGCGGCCACGGGCACGACGCCTCGCCGCACCAGATGGACGAGGAGCACGACGCCGCGACGGCCGAAGGCACCCCCTCGGCCAAGTCTGCCGCGGAGAAGTCTGAAGGGGAGGAGGAGTGACCATGGCTGCCGAAGAGATGGCTGCGGAAGAGACGGGCGCCGCCGGTGAGGCGCGCCCCCTCATCTACCTCGCCGAGTACGACTCGCCGTCCGAGATCATGCACGCCGCCGAGGCGGTGCGTGACGCCGGCTACAAGCGCTGGGACACCCACACGCCGTTCCCGGTGCACGGGATGGACGGGGCGATGGGCCTGAAGGACTCCGCGGTGGGCTGGATCGTGCTCGCCATGGGCCTGACTGGCTGCACCACCGCGTTCCTCCTGATGTGGTGGACCAACGGGATCGACTACCCGATCATCATCGGCGGCAAGCCGGGGTACTCGCTGCCCGCGATGATCCCCGTGATGTTCGAGCTGACCATCCTGCTCAGCGCGTTCGGGGCGGTCTTCGGGATGCTGGGCATCAACCAGCTGCCGAAGCATCACCACCCCGTCTTCTACTCGGAGCGCTTCGAGCGCTGCTCGGACGACAAGTTCTTTATCTCCATCGAGGCCGCCGACGAGCAGTTCGACCTCGAGGAGACGCGCTCGCTGCTCGAGGGGACCCACCCCACCCACATCGAGCTCATCCAGGAGGAGACGAGCTGATGCGTACGCTCATCCTTTTGCCCGTGATCGCGGGCGCGGTGCTCTCGCTGGGCTGCCAGGGACAGACGTCCGAGGCGCCGCCCATCGTGCCCATCCGCAACATGCACGAGGTCCCGCGGTACGACCCGCAGGAGGGCAGCCCGTACTTCGAGGACGGCCGCGCCATGCGCCCGCCGGTGGAGCACACCGTCGCGCGCGAGATGGTGGTCGACCTCGAGATCGACCAGGGCATCACCGAAGACGGCGCGTACGTCTTGACGGTCCCGGAAGCGGCCGTCGAGGGCTTCGGCGGCATGGAGGGCGCGCTCGAGCGTGGCCGCCAGCGCTACGGCATCTACTGCGTGCCCTGCCACGGCGGGCTCGGTGACGGCAACGGCATGGTGCCCGACGTCTCGGGGGTCGGCTCGATCCGTCCGCCCACCTTCCACGACGACCGCATCCGCCACATGCCGGACGGCCAGCTCTACGCGACCATCCGCAACGGCATCCGCAACATGCCCTCCTACCGCGCGAACATCCCCGTGGACGACCGCTGGGCCATCGTCAGCTACGTTCGCGCGCTTCAACTCAGCCAGATGGACGGTCGCAGCGCCGCTGTGGACACGACCGCCCTCTCGCCGGAGAGCGACCGATGAGCAAGAAGGAAGTCGCGACCAAGAAGAAGCCGACCTACCGCATCCCCGCGGATGGTCCCTGGGCCAACGCGTGGAAGATCGCGGCGGTGGTCGGGGTGGTCGGCGCGGCCGGCTGCGCGTTCGGCGCGATGAGCGATCCCCATCGCTTCGCGTTCTCGTGGCTCTTCGCCTTCATGACCTTCCTCGCGGTGGGTCTCGGCGGGCTGTTCTTCGTGCTCGGTCAGCACCTGACGGGAGCGGGCTGGGGCGTCAGCCTCCGCCGCACGAGCGAGTTCCTGCTCAGCGGCCTGCCCATCTTCCTGGTGCTGTTCATCCCGATCGGGCTGAGCATCGACCAGCTCTACCCGTGGGCGCATCACGCGGCCGAGCACGGTGAGGAGCACGGCGACGAGGCGCACGGCGACGAGCACGGCGACGACGCTCACGGCGAGGACGCGCACGAGGGCCACGACCACGGCGACGAGCACGGCAGCCTCTTCGGCGCGGAGCTCGGCGGCACCGCCCACGCGCAGGACACCCGGGAGTCGTGGGACCTCCACCCGGGCGCGCTCGAGGAGCACGGCGAGCACGGCGACGAGCACGCCGAAGAGGGCGGCCATCACCACGGCCCCGAGCACGCGCTGCACGAGAGCATCATCGAGGAGAAGCTGCCGTTCCTGAACCACGGCTTCTTCCTGCTCCGCGCCGGCATCTACTTCCTCTGCTGGATCCTCCTCGCCTACCTGTTCTTCACGTGGTCCACGCGTCAGGACAAGGAGAAGGGCCTGGAGCTGACCAAGAAGATGCAGAAGTTCGCGCCCGCGGCGACGTTCATCTTCGGCCTCTCGCTCACCTTCGCCGCGTTCGACTGGACGATGTCCCTCGAGCCCAGCTGGTACTCCACCATCTTCGGCGTGCAGTACTTCGCGGTGAGCGCGGTCATCGGCCACGCGATGATCATCCTCATCACCATGAGCCTCCGCAGCAGCGGCCTGCTCGGTGACGCGGTGAACGTCGAGCACTTCCACGACATGGGCAAGCTGCTCTTCGGGTTCATCGTCTTCTGGGCGTACATCAGCTTCTCCCAGTTCATGCTGATCTGGTACGCGGGCATCCCCGAAGAGGCGACCTACTTCCACCTGCGCTGGTGGGGCGGCGGCGGCTTCATGCAGCTGAGCATCCTGCTCGTGCTGGCCGGCTTCGTGGTGCCGTTCTTCACGCTCATCTCGCGCAACACCAAGCGGCGCCTGCCCATCCTGACCTTCGGCGCCGCCTGGGTCGCGGTGATGCACATCCTCCAGGAGTACTGGATCGTGATGCCCTACGCCGAGCAGACCGGCCTCGTCCAGACGAGCATGCGCCTGCACTGGCTGGACTTCGCCGCGCTCTTCGCGGTCGGCGGCATCTACCTGGCCGTGGTCTTCTGGAACATGACCCGATACCCGCTCGTGCCGGTGGGCGACCCCCGCCTGGACCGCGCGCTCCACTTCGAAGTGGTCTGAGGACAACGATGGACGACACGCCCCCCAGGAACCGGCTCATCGCGTTCTACACGCTCCTCGCGGTCGGAACGCTGATGGTCATGAAGCCCGCCTTCGACTCGTACTACGACCGCATGTACGACCGCGCGGTCGATGACCGGCTCGAGCAGTACAACAGCGAGCTGATCGTGGCCGAGCGTGAGGTGCTCTCGCTGTCGGAGCGCGAAGCGCAGTGGGAGACCTCGCTCTCGAGCGGCGCGATCCCCATCCATCGCGCCATGCAGCAGGTCGCGCAGGGCCGCACCCGGGTGCCGCAGGTGGCGCCCCAGGCGCCGGCCGAGCAGAACATGGACCCGCTGACGGGCTGGACACAGCTCCCGAACGAGGACGCGCCGAGCCCGGCGGAAGAGACGCCGACCGAGACCGAGCCGATGGAGATGGGCGTCGAGGACGGCGTCGATCCCGCGCTCGAGCCCGGAGACGGCCTCGACACGGCCCCCGAGGACTCGGTGGAGCCGGAAGAGACGCTCGCGCCGACCGAAGCGCCCGCTCCGCCCCCGACCCGTCGTGCGCCTCCCTCGCCGCCGCGCGAGGCTGACCCCACCGAATGAGCTGAGGAATTGAGCTGAGGAAGTAGTCGCATGCGCTCCGCCCCCATCACGATGACGTTCGCGCTCGCCCTCTGTGGGCTGGTGTCGAGCTCCGTCGTCTCGGGGCGCGCGGCGGCGCAGGTCAGCCCCGACGCCCCGCCGGGGCTCGAGAACGTCGGCGTCGAGGAGCAGCTCGATCGGCGCATCCCCACCGACCTCGTCTTCCGCAATCACGAAGGCGAGCGCGTCCGGCTCGGCTCGCTCATCCGCGGCGACCGGCCGGTGCTGCTGAACCTCGTCTACCACTCGTGCCCGAGCTTCTGCTCGCTGGTGCTCGACGGCACCCTCGCGGCGTTGGGCACCCAGCCGTGGTCGGTCGGCGCCGAATTCGACGTCATCACCGTGAGCATCGACCCGAGGGACACCCCGGAGATCGCGGCCGACAAGCGCCGCCGCATGCTCTACCAGTACGGGCGCGACGGGGCCGAGGAGGGCTGGCACTTCCTGGTGGCCGAGCGCGCGCTCTCGGACGACGACGTGGTCGCCGAGCACGCCAGCTACCCCGCCGCGGAGCAGCTCGCCGACGCGCTGGGCTTCCGCTACCAGTGGATGCCGCGCCAGCGCCAGTTCGCCCACCCGGGCGTCATCATGCTGCTCACCCCCGAGGCGCGCGTGGCGCGCTACCTCTACGGGCTCGAGTACGACTCCAACGACGTGCGCCTCGGGCTGCTCGAGGCGTCCGAGGGGCGCAGCGTCTCCACGGTGGAGCGGGCGATCCTCTACTGCTACCGCTACGACGCCTCGGCGCAGGGCTACACGCTCGTCGCCTGGCGCGTGATGCAGATCGGCGGCGGGATCAGCGCCCTGCTGCTCGGCCTGTTTCTCTTCTTCTTCTGGCGACGCGAGCTCCGCAGGAAGCGCGCGCGCGTCGCCGGGGCCGATGGGCCCCCCGTTTCGAACGCGACTTCTTCGAGTTCTGACCCCGACCCCATCGCTGCGAATGCATGAGAGCTGACTGATGGAAGAGCAGGAATACCTAGACGCGACCATCCAGCTGCCGGAGCAGGCTTCGACCCTCGCTCCCGCGGTGGACTCGCTCTACTACGACATCTACTGGATCAGCGTCGCCTTCTTCGTGGCGATCGTCGGCGCGATGGTCTGGTTCGCCTGGCAGTACCGTCGCCGCAAGGGCGTCAAGAGCAAGCCGCCCGGTCACCACACCGCGCTCGAGCTCTTCTGGACGTTCTCGCCGCTGATCCTGCTGGCGTACATGTTCCACCAGGGCTTCGACGGGTACATGGCCATGGTGATCCCGCCGGAGAACGCGATCACCGTCCGGGCCCGCGCCTACAAGTGGCGCTGGGAGTTCGAGCAGCCCAACGGGATGATCGAAGGCCAGCTCCGCGTCCCGGTGGGCCAGCCGGTCCGCATGGTGATGGCGTCGGTGCCGAACGGCCCGAACCCCGAGGACGCCGCGGTGCTCCACTCCTTCTTCATCCCGTCCTTCCGGGTGAAGCGCGACGTGGTGCCCGGCATGTACACCTCGCTCTGGTTCGAGGCGACGCGCGAGGGCACCTTCGACATCTACTGCACCGAGTACTGCGGCACCGGTCACTCCCGGATGCTCAGCGAGGTGGAGGTCATGTCGCAGGAGGCCTACCGCGAGTACCTCCGCATCGGGCCCAGCTGCCCCGAGGACATCGAGGAGGACTGGGAGTGGGGCCAGAGCCTCTTCGCCAACAACGGCTGCCCGGCGTGTCACAACGTCGACGCGGCTCAGGGCGCGGGCGTCGGGCCGAACCTCGCCAACGTGGCGGGCACGATGCAGCCCATCGACGGCGGCGGCGAGCACCTCGCCGACTACGCGTACATCCGCGAGTCGATCCAGCAGCCGCAGGCGCAGATCGTCAGCGGCTTCACGAGCGCGGCCATGCCCGCGTTCAACCTGCCCGAGACCCAGCTCGACGCGCTCGTCAGCTATCTCGCGCACTTGAGCTCCGAGGGCAGCAGCCTCGAGATTCCCCAGCACTGCGGCGACGCCGCGGCGCAGGCGGAGGAGTAGGACGATGACGGTCGAAGCAGGAACGCATCTCCCGGGCGAGGGCGACCACGCCCACGACGACGCCAACTACATCGAGGGCGCCAAGGGCGTGATGAGCTGGCTCATCACCCTCGATCACAAGCGCATCGGGATCATGTATCTCGGCGCCATCCTCCTGAACTTCTTCGTCGGCGGCGTGTTCGCGCTGCTGGTCCGCACCGAGCTGATCCTGCCCGGTGAGACGATCATGGACGCGGAGACCTACAACAAGGTCTTCACGCTCCACGGCGCCATCATGGTGTTCCTGTTCATCATCCCCTCGGTCCCGGCGGCGATCGGCAACTTCTTCTTGCCGATCATGCTGGGCGCGAAGGACGTCGCCTTCCCGCGGCTCAACCTGATGAGCTTCTACATCTACGTGGTCGGCGCCGGCTTCGCGATCTTCAGCATCGTCGACAACAGCGTCGACACCGGCTGGACCTTCTACACGCCCTACAGCCAGACCACGAGCACGTCAGTGCTCGCGATGACCCTCGCGGTCTTCATCCTGGGCTTCAGCTCCATCCTGACGGGTGTCAACTTCATCGCCACCGTGCATAAGCTCCGCGCGCCGGGCCTGCACTGGAAGCGGCTGCCGCTCTTCATCTGGGGCATCTACGCCACGAGCGTCATCCAGGTGCTCGCGACGCCGGTCCTCGCCATCACGCTCCTCATGCTGATGATGGAGAAGGTGCTGACCATCGGCATCTTCGACCCGCGCCTCGGCGGCGACCCGGTGCTCTTCCAGCACTTCTTCTGGTTCTACTCGCACCCGGCCGTCTACATCATGATCCTGCCGGGCATGGCGATCGTGAACGAGATCATCGGCACGTTCAGCCGCCGCCCGCTCTTCGGGTACATGTTCATCGCGATGAGCTCCGTGGCCCTCGCGCTGCTCGGCTTCCTCGTGTGGGGTCACCACATGTTCGTCGCCGGCATGAGCGAGTACGCGACGATGGTGTTCTCCGGGCTGACCTTCCTCGTGGCCATCCCCTCGGGCGTGAAGGTCTTCAACTGGGTCGCCACGCTCTACAACGGCTCGGTGAGCTTCCAGTCGCCGATGCTCTACGCGCTCGCGTTCATCGTGCTCTTCAGCATCGGCGGCCTGACGGGGCTCTTCCTGGGCACGCTCAGCGTCGACGTGCACCTGCACGACACCTACTTCGTGGTGGCGCACTTCCACTACGTCATGGTCGGCGGCACGGTGATCGGCTTCGTCGGCGGCCTCCACTACTGGTGGCCGAAGATGACCGGGAAGCTCTACGACGAGATGCTCGCGAAGATCGCGTTCGTCTTCGTCTTCATCGGCTTCAACATGACCTTCCTGACCCAGTTCGTGCTGGGCAGCCAGGGCATGCCGCGTCGCTACTACGACTACCTCGACCACTTCCAGCCCCTGCACGGCTTCAGCTCGATCGGCTCGTACGTGCTCGGGATCGGCTTCTTCATCATGGGCTTCATGTTCATCAAGTCGCTGATGAGCGGGAAGAAGTCGCCGCCCAACCCGTGGGGCAGCGCCGGGTTCGAGTGGATGACGGCGTCGCCGCCGCTCATGCACAACTTCCACCACACCCCGGTCATCGACCGCGGCCCGTACGACTACCACCTCGCCACCGAGGAGGAGCTCTTCGACGGCTTCCCCGAGGAGATGCCCGAGGGCATCCGCAGCGGGCGTGGCGTCGCGGAGCACGAGACCGAGGGCAGCTCTTCCGCCGAGACCGAGATGGAAGAGACCGATGACGCCGACACCCGGGACGAAGAGGAGTGATCGAGGGCTGACGCCTTCGACCACCTCGCAATCGCAGAAGGAAGAACGACGCGATGTCCACCGCAACCGACAAGGGTGAGCAGCACCACGAGCACGAATCGTGGCTCGCCCACCACTTCGACACCCCGCTTCAGCAGTTCGAGTCGGCGAAGCTGGGAATGTGGCTCTTCCTCGCGCAGGAAGTGCTCTTCTTCTCCGGCCTCTTCGTCGCTTATGGCGTGTTCCGGGCGAACTACCCCGACGCGTTCGCGGCGGGCTCGGCCCAGCTCGATCGCATCATCGGCGGCTTCAACACCTGCGTCCTGCTCGTGAGCTCGTTCACGGCGGCGATGGCGGTGCGCTCGGCCCAGATGGGTGACCGCAAGCAGACGTCGATGCACCTGATCATCACGATCCTGTGCGCGTTCGGCTTCTTGATCATCAAGTACTTCGAGTACTCGGCGAAGTTCGACCACGGGCTCCTGCCCGGGCAGTTCTTCCACCCGCACCACGCGGCGGACGGGACGCTCGAGGCGATCAACCCCTGGATCGCGGGCCAGGAGGCGGTCACCGCGCTGCCCGCGAAGACCCACGTCTTCTTCGGCATCTACTTCGTGCTGACCGGCCTGCACGGCGTGCACGTGGCCATCGGCATCGGCGTCCTCGCCTGGATCCTCTACCGGAACGTCCGGGGCGAGTTCACCAAGGACTACTGGACGGCGGTCGACATCGCGGCGCTCTACTGGCACCTCGTCGACCTCGTCTGGATCTACCTCTTCCCGCTCCTCTACCTCATCTAGAGAGAACGATGGCCGAACACACTCACGAACATGCGAACGACGGCTCCGTCCACGTTCACATCCACCCGGTCAAGTTCTACGCGGGCATCCTCGGCGCGCTGATGTTCCTGACCGTCGTCACCGTCGCGGCGAGCTACGTCGACATCGACGGGTTCCTCGCGATGGGCGCAGAGGTCGAGGGCGTCGGCGCCTGGAACCTCATCGTCGCCATCCTCATCGCGACGATGAAGGCGTCCCTCGTGGTGCTCTTCTTCATGCACCTCAAGGACGACTCCCGCTTCAACGCGCTGGTCTTCGTCGGCTCGCTCCTCTTCGTGGGCGTCTTCTTCGCCTACACGATGAACGACACGGGGACCCGCGGGGCGACCGGCGACCGCTACAACGGCGTGCACATCGACCCGGACACGGGCGAGCGCGCGCCGGGCGGCATCCCCGCGCCGATCCCGGGCGAGGTCCTCGAGCCCGGCATGGT
The DNA here is from genome assembly GCA_040218145.1 of Sandaracinaceae bacterium. Classification (GTDB taxonomy): domain Bacteria; phylum Myxococcota_A; class Polyangia; order Polyangiales; family Sandaracinaceae; genus JAVJQK01. The sequence continues at coordinate 77,962 of JAVJQK010000054.1, forward strand.
CGCGCCCGAGGGCGCCGACGCGCACGGCGCCGAGGGTGAAGCCCACGAGGGCGAGGAGGCCGCGGGTGAGGAGGCCGCGGGTGATGAAGCCGCGACGCTCCCGGCCGATGCCGCGGACGTGCTCCCGGGCGCCGACCAGGACGGCATCGCCGAGGACTCGGTCCAGGCCGAGGTCGCCGCCGAGGCGCTCGACCAGCCCGAGCTCGAGGCGTCCGACCTCCCCGAGGAGGCCGAGGCGGCCCGCGAGCCGGGCCCGGACACCGAGACGCCCACGGAAGAGAGCGACCCGGTCGGGGTCGAGTAGCTCCCGATGCGCCGTCCCTGGGCCGACGCGCTCACGAGGTCCGCCCTCGTCGCGTCGGCCTTTCTTCTTCCGTCCTGCGAGTGCGAGGGCGGGCCGCGCCAGCGCCTCGCCGAGGTGCCCGAGATCCCCTATCCGGAGGCCTGCCGGACCGAGGGCGGCGGGGAGGGCGAGCTCGACCTGAGCCGCACCCTGCGCTCGGGCCCCGACATGCGCGAGCCCAACGTGGTGGAGCGCTTCGAGCTGCGTCGGGCGGGGGCCTGCCGCGTGATCCGCGTGCGCCAGGAGTGGCCGCTCGGCACCGCGGACGTCGACGTGGCGTACGACGCCGACGGGCTCCCGCTCCGGGTCTGGAAGCGCACCACGCTGCCCGACGCGCGCAGTCAGGTGGGCCACGGAGACCTGCGCGTGTTCGACGTCGCGTCCGAGCCGGTCCGCCTCGCGCGGCGCGGCCCGGACGGGTCGCGCGAGGGTGAGACGATCCGCGGCGCCCGTCCTCGCGCCGTGATCGGGCCAGGCCGGGGCCTGCTCACCGCCTGGATCCAGCGAGCCGACCTCGACGTTTCGGAGCGCCTGCGCGAGAGCGTGCTCGACGTGCGGGAGTCGCTCGCGGTGATCCGCGACGTGACGCTCCAGCGCCACCCCGACCAGGAGGTCGAGTCCCTCGGCCGCGTCCGCGTCTACACCATCTATGGCCGCGAGCCGGTCTTCACCGACGACGACGGAGTCATCGTCGGCGACATGTTCGGCCTCCGCGACGCCGCGCGCCTCGAGGGACCCATCCCCGACCCGATGCCCGACCCCGGCCCGTTCGATCCTCACACCACCCCCTGAGAGACCGGAGACACGCCGCCTGGGTGACTCAGGCGTGAGGTGCTATATCGGCTCGATGAGACGCGTGGAGAGGTGGGCGCTGCTCCTGGCCCTCGGGCTCGCGGCCTGTGATGGGTCGGGCGATCCGGAGTCCGACGCGGGCCCGCCGCGCGCAGACGCCGCGCTCGAGGTGGACGCGGGGCGGGGCGACGAAGACGCCGGCCGTGACGGGGGAGCCGCGGATGACGCGGGCGACCCGGGTGACGCGGGAGACGTGGCCCGCGACGCCGGCCCGCCGCCGTCGCGTCTGGACGAGTACCTCGCCCGGCTGGAGGATCCCGCGGCGAGCGAAGGCGACCTGGACGCGCTCCTCCACGAGGTGGCCTGGCGAGAGGGCTGGCCGGTCGGCGATGGGACGCGCTGGCTCTTCGCGACCCGGTGGGACGGCGCGCCCGGCGCGGTGTCCCTGGTCTCCGACGTCAACGACTGGGCGCCGTCGCGCGGCGCGGCGACGCGCGCGGCGAGCGGGGTGCACTACTGGGCGGTGCTCGACGCCGCGGACTTCGACGTGCCCGCGCCAGGCGCGGCCTACAAGTGGCACGGCGCGCCGGACGTCTTTCGCGCCCCGCCCGAGGCCACCGCGTACGGCTTCGACGCGTTCGGCGAGCACGGCTACGTCGCGCCCCCGACCGACGCGCGCTGGCGCGAGCGCTTTCCGGCCTTCGAGAGCGCCCACCTCGAGGCGCCGCGCGCGCTCCGCGCGCTGTTGCCGGCCGGGTTCACCCACGGGGACGCCGCGCGCGCCCTGCTCCTGCACGACGGCCAGAACGTCTTTCACCCGGACTCGCCCTTCGGCGGCTGGAGGGTCGACGAGGCCGTCGGCGCGCCGGGGTACGAGGACGTGATCGTGCTCGCCGTCGACAACGCGCCCGACCGCATGAGCGCCTACACCCACGTCCCCGATCGGATCGGCGGCGGCGTCACGGGGGGACGCGCCGAGGACTACCTCCAGCTCATCGAGGCCGAGGCGCTCCCGTTCTTCCGCGCGCGCTATGGGGTGGCCGCGGCCGGAGACGCGCTCGTGATCGGCGGCTCGTCGCTCGGCGGGCTCGTCTCGCTCTACGCGGCGCAGTCGCGCCCGAGCCTCGCTCGCTGCGTGATCGCGATGAGCTCCACCCTCGGCTGGGGCGCCTTCGATCCCGCCGCCGACGGGTCCGACGCGCTGGTGCATCGCTGGACGACCCGCGGCGCGACCGCCGTCTATCTGGACAGCGGAGGCAGCGGCACGTGCGGCGATCCGGACGGGGACGGCGTCTTCGAGGACTCGGCCGACCGCGACAATTTCTGCGTCACCAACCAGCTTCGGGACCACTTCGAGTCCCTCGGCTACACGCACGGCGCCGATCTCTTCCACTGGCACGAGGCGGGCGCGGGCCACAACGAGGCGGCCTGGGCGGCGCGCATCTCCCGCGGCCTGGCGTCCTGCGCGTCCGCGGGCTGGTCAGTCCCGTCCTAGCAGTGTCCGGCAAAGATGACTGCGCGCGCCTCGCCGGCGGGACAGCGCGCCCAGCGCGCCAGTCGCTCCTCCGAAATGCTTCAGCATTTCGTCGTCGGCCCGGCGCGCTGGACACGCCGTCGCGCTCGGCGATGCAT
>JAVJQK010000055.1 GCA_040218145.1 Sandaracinaceae bacterium
TGGGGCTAGAAGCGCCGCAGGCGCGTCGTTTTCGGGTGAAGCGAAGGCGGCTTTGCCGCCGCAGCGAGGGGCTTTTGCGAAAAGCCCCTGACTAGAATTGCTAGGCCCGGAGCAAGCGCGAAGCGCTTGATTCGGGCCTAGATTGGATCAGATTCGATTTCCTCAAGCGGGGCCACCTTTCGACCGTTGCGTGGGACATGGACCCCGCCGTGTCCCTGGATCGGCCCCTCCTGGGCGAAGCGTCCGCACCCGACGCCGTGATCGAGGTGCAGGTGCTGCTCCGGCGGCGCCTGGCCGACCACGGCTGGATCGAGGCGGTGCACGTGGACACGGACCCCGGGCGGCTCCCCCATCCCCCGCCCGGAACCGAGAGCGCCGTGCTCCGGATCCCGGTGGAGGCCGAGCGAATCTGGGCCCAGATCTGCTGGACGGGCGACGACCCGGTCCGGGCCGCCTTCGTGCGCCAGTCGGTGGAGGTGGTCGGCGCGCGCATCCGCGAGGAGGGGTGGGCGGGCGAGCAGCTCGTGCTCCGCGACCGGCTCGCGGCCCTGCGCAAGCGCATGGTCGACCGGAACCGGATGGCGGCCCTGGGCACGATGGCGGCCAGCGTCGCGCACGACATCCGCACCCCCCTGACCGTCCTGTTCGCGAACCTCTCCTATCTGGAGGAGTCGCTCGAGGGTCTGGAGACGGAGGACTCGGAGGAGCTGCGCTCGGTCCTCGAGGACAACCGGCTCGCGGTCGAGCTGATCGAGGGCGTGCTCGACTCCATGAAGACCTTCGTCGCCGACGGTGAGGCGGCCGGCCTGGTGCGCGTCGACCCCGTCGTGGCCTCCGCCGTCCGGCTGACCCGCTGGCACTTCGGCAACGCGCAGGTCCGCGTCGACGCCCGGGTCGAGGGCGACCCGCTCGCCTGCGGCACCGTCGGCGAGGTCTGCCAGATCCTGGTGAACCTGCTCGCCAACGCGGCCGAGGCCTCTCCCCGCGGCTCGGCGGTCCACGTGCTGGCGCGCCGCCGCGGCGACGTGACCTGCATCTACGTGGCGGACGAGGGCCCCGGCGTGCCCGCCCGCGACCGCGAGGCCATCTTCGAGGCGTTCCACACCTCCAAGGCGGCCGGCATGGGCCTGGGCCTGTCGATCGCGCGCGAGATGGCGCGCCGGCACGGGGGAGACCTCTCTCTCGTCGACGGGCCGCCGCGCGGGCTCGACGCGCAGCCCACGGGGGCGTGCTTCGAGCTGCGCCTGCCGGCCTCGCTGCGCAGCACGTACCTGCCCCCCGCCTGAACGTCGGTCCCTTGGCGGCGACCCGCTGACGGTCGCCGTCTCTCTGACGGTCGAGGCGCCAACTCCCCGTGAATCGGGGGGATCGTCCGTGGCACTGCCTCTGGCACGGTGGCTGCACAACCCAGCTCCGTGATTCCCATCTTCCAGAGCGTGGCCCTGACCCACCGCGCGCTCGACTATCACCTCGAGCGGCAGAACGTCCTGGCCTCCAACGTCGCCAACGTCGACACCCCCGGCTTCCGCCCGCTCGAGCTCGTCCGCGAGGACGTGCCCGAGGCCGAGCAGGGGACGCTGCGGCTCGAGACGACGAACGCGGCCCACGTCGGCCACCAGGGCGACGCCGCCCGCCCCTTCGTGCTCACCGAGTCCGAGGAGCAGGTCGTCAACCCCGGCAACGACGGCAACGCCGTCTCGCTCGAGCGCGAGATGAGCAAGGTCGCCGCCAACAACATCCGGTACGAGGGCGCGGTTCGGATCGTCCGCAGCCAGCTCGGCCTCCTTCGCTACGCCGCCAACGACGGCCATTGAGGACAGAGACCATGAACTTCTTTTCCGCCATGGAGATCGCCGCTTCCGGCCTGGGCGCGCAGCGCACCCGGATGAACGTGCTCGCGAGCAACCTCGCCAACGCGCGCACCACGCGCACCGAGGACGGCCAGGGACCGTACCGGCGCATGGACCCCGTCTTCCGCGCGGTCCCGGTCGCCGAGCGCTTCGAGGAGCTGCAAGGCGACGCGCACGCGCAGAACGCCTTCGTCGTCGAGGTGCCGGAGATTCGCCAGGACGACGGCCCGCCCCAGCGCATCTACGAGCCGAGCCACCCGGACGCGGACGACGACGGCTACGTCGAGATGCCCAACGTCAACGTCGTCGAGGAGATGGTCAACATGATCACCGCCTCTCGAGCCTACGAGTCCGGCGTCACCGTGATGCAGAGCCTCAAGAGCATGGCCAAGAGCGCCATCAGCATCAGCGGCTGAACCCCCTTCTCAGAAAGCCCCTCCGATGACCGCCCCCATCAGCAGCAACATGACGAGCTTCGCCGCGACGCTTCAGCGCGCCGACGCCACCGTCCAGCCGCGCGAGGTCCAGACGCCGCAGGCGGACTCGCTGCGGATCGGCGAGGGCGCGCAGCGCGTCCAGGCGCCCGAGGGGCCGAGCTTCGGCGACCGCGTCGAGCAGCTCCTCGAGCAGACCAACCAGGTGCAGGTGAACGCAGAGCAGGCCTCGGAGGCTTACGCCAACGGCACCCGCAACGACATGCACGGCACGATGATCGCGCTCGAGCAGGCCGACATCAGCTTCCGGCTCGTCAGCAACATCCGCAGCCGGCTCGTCGACGCCTACCGCGAAGTCATGCGGATGGGGGCCTAGTCGATGGAAGAGCTCAAGCAGCGCTTCGCGGCCTTGCAAGAGAAGTGGAAGGCGCTCGAGACGCGCGTCCGCCTCGGCGCCCTCGCCGGAGTCGGCGTCGTCATCGCGGGGGCGATCCTGTTCTTCGCCCACGGGAGCAACCCGGACTACGGGATCCTGTTCTCGAACCTCTCGCAGGAGGACGCCGCGCGCATCGTCGAGCGCCTCCGCGGCCTCAACGTCGAGTACGAGCTGGGCGAGGGCGGCACCACCATCCTCGTGGCGGAGGACGCCGTGCACGAGACGCGGCTGACGCTGGCCAACGAGGGCCTCCCGAGCGGCGGTGGCGTGGGCTTCGAGCTCTTCGACACCCAGCGCTTCGGTGAGAGCGACTTCTCCGAGCAGGTGCAGTTCCGGCGCGCGCTCGAGGGCGAGCTGGCCCGCACCATCCGCCACCTCGCGGGTGTGGAGAGCGCGCGTGTGCACCTCGTGTTGCCCGAGCGCCGCCTCTTCACCACCGACGAGAGCGAGGCGAGCGCGTCGGTCGCGCTCCACATGAACCCGGGCTGGCGCCTGCGCGAGGACCAGGTCCAGGGCGTGCAGCACCTCGTGGCGTCCAGCGTCCAGGGCCTCGCGCCCGGCAACGTCACGGTGGTCGACGGCGACGGCCGGCCGCTCAGCGAAGACGGCGCGGAGTCGGGCGAGGCGGTCGCCAACGCCGAGGATCTCCGCCACCAGATCGAGCAGAGCAAGCAGCGCGCGGTGCAGCAGCTCCTCGACGCCTCGCTCGGGCCCGGCGTGGCCATCGTGCGCGTCAGCGCCGAGGTGGACATGTCCCGCGAGGAGCACCTCCAGGAGACCTACGACCCGGAGCGGATCGCGACGCGCAGCTTCGAGATCACCGAGGAGCGCAGCGCGGAGGCCGAGGGCGACGCGCAGGGCATCCCCGGCGCGGCGTCGAACCTGCCCGGCGGCGCCGCGGCGGAGGCGACGGCCGGTGAGAGCGCGGCCGGGCGCCGTCACGAGCGCCGCAACTACGAGGTCACCAAGACGGTCCGCCGCGCCTTCCGGCCGGTCGGTCGCCTCACGCGCCTCACGGTCGCGGTGGTGGTCGACGGAACCTGGGACGGCGAAGGCGACGCGCGCAGCTACACCGAGCGCGACGCGGACGAGCTGACGCGGATCCGCGCCCTCGTGTCCACCGCCGCGGGCATCAGCGCCGAGCGCGGCGACGAGGTCACGGTCGAGAACGTGGCGTTCGCGGGCGGCCCCCGCGAGGAGCCCGCCGCGCACCCGGACGACTTCATCGCGGTCTACGAGCCGTGGCTCCCCTACGCGGCCGCCGCGGCGCTCCTGCTGCTGGTCCTGATCGGCGCGTTCGTCTTCTGGCTTCGCCGCAAGAAGCGCCTGAAGGCCGAGAAGGAGGCCGAGGAGGCCCGCAAGCTCCGGGTGCTCGAGGCGCGCGCCAGGGGAGAAGAGGTCGACGAGGACGACCTGGACGCGCTCCCCGCGCCGACCCCGGTCGCCGAGCTGGGCGCGGGCGAAGAAGATGACATCGACGGCTACGGCGACGACGTCAACGCGGTGCTCGCCGACTACGAGCAGCTGCGCGTCCTCGCCCTCGAGGTGGCGCGGCGAGACCCCGAGCTGGCGGCGCGCGTGGTGCGCGGGTGGCTGGCCGATGACGTCAAGGCCCAGAAGAAGGCCGAAGAGTCTCAGGAGGCAGCGTGACCACCGCAGCAGACGTCGAGGCGAGCGCGGAGGAGCTGTTGGCCAAGAACGGGCTCGCCCGGATCAAGGTCGACAAGAGCTCGCTGAAGCGCCTGAGCGGCGCGGAGAGGGCGCTGCTCTTCCTGGTCAGCCTCGACGAGAGCGTCGCGACGCGCATCCTCGGCCACCTCGGCGACGAGGAGGTCCGGCTGCTCCGTGACTCCTCCTCGGCGATGACCGAGGCGCCGCCCACGGCGATCAAGGCCGTGCACCACGACTTCCTCGAGCGCGTCCGGCAGGGCATGCCGGCGAGCCTCAAGGGGAGCAGCGCGTACCTGCGCCGCCTCGCGGGCAACGCGCTCGGTGAGGGCCGCGCCTCGGAGCTCTGGAGTGACAAGCCCAAGAGCGAAGGCGCCGCCGCGCTGGCCCGGCTCGAGACCGGTGTCCTCCAGGCGCTCCTCGACGCGGAGCAGCCCCAGACCGTGGCCATCGTGCTCAGCCAGCTCCCGGCCGCGAAGGCGTCCGAGATCATCGAGAAGATGGACCCGGCCCGTCGTCAGGACGTCATGCTTCGCCTGGCGCAGCTCGAGAGCATCCCCGAGGCGGTGTTCCAGAACATCGAGCAGGCCTTCCAGGTCCACGTCGACGCGCTCGCCGAGGTGCAGCGCCGCGAGATCCCCGGCAAGAAGTCCGCGGCGGACATCGTCAAGCGCCTGCCGGCCGAGGTCGGCGAGGAGCTGCTCGAGGCGCTCCGCGGCGCGAGCCAGGACGCGGCCGACGCCATCGAGAAGGCGCTCTTCACCTTCGAGGATCTCGGCCGGGTCGACAGCCGCGGCATGCAGCAGCTCCTCAAGGAGGTCGCGACCGACCAGCTCACGCTCGCGCTCAAGACCGCGAGCGAAGAGCTCAAGGAGAAGGTCTTCGGCAACATCTCGAGCCGCGCGGCGGATCTCCTGCACGAGGAGCTCGAGCTGATGGGCCCGGTCAAGCTCAGCGACGTCGAGGAGGCGCAGCAGGCCATCATCCAGATCGCGCTCGAGCTCGAGAAGGACGGCCGCATCGCCATCGCGCGAGAGGGTGGCGGCGACTATGTCTGAGGCTGACGCGATGGGAGGCGGCCGATGACCGCCAAGGCCTTCCGCTTCCCGGTCGTCGAGCGCAGCGAGGCGAAGCCCGGGTGGCTCGACGCGAAGAGCGCCCCGGTGCGCAAGGTCGCGTTCGCGACCGTCCAGCCGACCCCGCAGAAGCCGCGGCCCGCGGCGCCGGTGCAGGCCGCGCCGCCGCCCGAGAGCGCGGCTGCGCCCGAGAGCGGGGCCGCGCCCGAGAGCGCGCCGCCGGCCGCACCCGAGAGCCAGGCCGCGCCCGTCATGGCGCCGCAGATGGAGACCCGCGCCATCCTCGAGCAGCTCGAGTCCGAGCTCCGCGCCGAGATCGACGCCGAGATGGAGAAGGCGCGCGCGGAGCTGGTCGCCCTCCGGGACGAGCTCGACGCCGAGAAGCGGACCCTCCAGGAGGAGAAGGCGCGCTACGCCCAGGCCGCGGTCGAGCTGGCCGCCGCGCGCGAGCTGGCCTTCGGCGAGGCCGAGGAGCCGCTCCTCGAGCTGGCGTGCGGGATCGCGGAGGCCATCGTCGGCGCGTCGCTCGAGCGCGACCCGGAGCTCTGGACCGCCTTCGCGACGGCCGCGCTCGAGAGCCTCGACGACCCGCGCGACGCGAAGCTGCGCGCCGGTCAGGACGCCTTCGCGATGCTGCTCGACGCCCTCGGCGCGCCCGAGGTGACCTACCGCGGCGTACGCGTGCCCATCGTCGTCGACCCTTCGCTCGACGGGCTCGGCTGCGTGGCCGAGGCGGGGCGCTCGCGGGTCGACGGACGGCTCGCCGAGCGGCTCGACGCGGTCAAGGACGCGCTCATCCACGAGCGCCGCCGCGCGAAGGAGGCGCCGTGATCGCCCTCGATCGCTACCTCCCCGTGGCCCGCGAGGCCGCGCGCCCGGCGCTCGACGGCTGGCTCTCCGAGGCGGTCGGCCTCGTTCTCGAGGCCCAGGGCGTGCGCGCGTCGATCGGCGACCTCTACCGCCTGCGCCCGGTCGACCAGCCGCCCATCGAGGCGGAGGTCGTGGGCGTGCGCGGCGACCGCACCCTGCTCATGCCGCTCGGCGCGACCGAGGGGCTCGAGGTCGGCACGCCGATCCGGCGCGTCGGTCGCGCGGCGCGGGCCGAGGTGGGCCCGGGACTGCTCGGCCGCGTGGTCGACGGCCTCGGGCGCCCGCTCGACGGCATGCCCGCCCCGCACCTCGACGCCGAGCGCCCGCTCTACGGCAAGCCGCCGAGCCCGCTCCAGCGCCGCCCCATCGAGGCGGAGCTGCCCACCGGCGTGCGCGCGATCGACGGGCTGCTGACGCTCGCCGAGGGACAGCGCATCGGCATCTTCGCCGGCGGCGGCGTCGGGAAGAGCACGCTCCTCGGCATGCTCGTGCGCCGGATGCGCGCGGACGTCGCGGTCATCGCGCTCATCGGCGAGCGCGGCCGCGAGGTCGAGGAGTTCGTCAACCGCACCCTCGGCGAAGAGGGGCTGCAGAAGGCGGTCGTCGTCGCGGCGACCAGCGCCGACCCGCCGCTGGTCCGGGCGCGCGGCGCGCTCTACGCGACCGCGATCGCCGAGCACTTCCGCGACCAGGGCAAGCGCGTCCTGCTGATGATGGACAGCGTCACCCGCTACGCGATGGCGCTCCGCGAGATCGGCCTCGCGATCGGCGAGCCCCCGACCACCAAGGGCTACACCCCGAGCGTGTTCGCGGCCCTGCCGCGGCTCCTCGAGCGGGCGGGCACCTCGACCGGCCCGGGGTCGATCACCGGCCTCTACACCGTGCTCGTCGAGGGCGACGACATGGGCGATCCCATCGCCGACGCGGCCCGCGCGATCCTCGACGGCCACGTGCTGCTCTCGCGCAAGCTCGCCGAGCGCGGCCACTTCCCGGCCATCGACGTGCCGCGCTCGATCTCGCGCTGCATGTCCTCGGTGGCCAGCTCGGACCGCATGCGCATGGCGCAGGACGCGCGCGCGCTGCTCGCGGCCCACGCGGAGGCCGAGGACCTGGTCGCGATCGGCGCGTACCAGGCCGGCTCGGTGCCGCGGCTCGATCGTGCGCTGGCGCGCATGCCAGCCCTCGAATCTTTCCTCCGTCAGCCGTTCTCCGAAGACGCAGGGGATTCCGTCGACGGAGCCCTCCGCGCCATCTGGGAGGAGCCGAAGTGACCGAACGCCATCGCCTGACGCGCATCATCCGCCTCAAGGAGCGCATCCGCGACGCCAAGCGCGGCGCGCTCGCCGCGGCGGAGGCGGACCGTCAGCAGGCCACCGCGCGGGTGGAGCAGGCCGAAGCGCAGGTGATCGAGCTCGTTCGCGGCTACTGCGCGACGGGCGACTTCGACGCGCGCGAGCTGGTGCACCGGGCGAGCCTGGTCGAGGCCGCGCGCGAGCAGCGCGAGGCGATGCAGGCCCAGCTCGCCGAGCTCGAGGAGGAGCGGGATCGCCGCGCGGCCGCGCTCGCCGAGGCCGGCCGCGAGGTGCGCAGCCTCGAGGTGCTCGACGACCGGCTCGCGGCCGAGGAGAAGGCGGCCGAGGGGCGACGCGAGCAGGCGATGCTCGACGAGCGCGGCGTCCGCTACCAGCGGAGGGCCGGATGAAGGTCGACTTCGACCGCCGGGCCGCGCGCCCGCCTGCGCCGCCGCGCAAGGAAGAGCCGAGCGAGTTCTCGATGTCGCTCGCGGCCACCCTCGCCGCGCAGCCGCGACCGCTCGAGAGGGTCCCCACCGTGAAGCCGCGCCGTGACGACAGCGCCGAGCGGGTCACGGAGCCGGCGCCGGCCCGACCGATCGTGATCGGCGGGCCCGTGACGGTCAGCGCGCGCGGCGACGCGGCGCGCCAGGTCGAGGGCGGGCCGCTGCGCGCGGCGGCCATCCCGAGCATCCAGGTCCTGGAGGCGATGGAAGGTGAAGAAGGCGTGGTGGCCGGGGCCGTCGCCGTCGCTGGTTCCGCATCCGCTGCCGCTTCCGCGACCGCTGCCGCTTCCGCGACCGCTCCCGCATCCGCTCCCGCGACCGCTGCCGCTTCCGCTTCCGCTTCCGCGACCGCGACCGCGACCGCCACCGCGACCGCGACCGCCTCCGAGTCCGCGACCGCCTCCGAGTCCGCGACCGGCTCCGAGTCCGCGACCGACTCCGCGACCGCGTCCGCCGCCGCGAAGGCTTCCGAGGCGGGGGATCAGACCGCCGCCGAGGGCGAGACCGCCGCGGGCGCCACGGCGTCGAAGGTGGCGGGTCGGTCTGCGGCCGGGGCGTCCGAGGCCGGGAGCCCGAAGGAGCTGGCGGCCGCGGCCGCTCAGGTGCCCGGCGGCGCGACGGCGCTTCAGAAGGCCGCCGCCGCCTCCTCGGTCGATGGCGCCTCGGTCGACGGCGCCTCGGTCGGCGGGGCGCCGGTCGACGGCGACCTCGCCGCGAGCGGCGACGCGGCGCAGATCGAAGGCAAGGGCGAGAGCGAGAGGCACGCCGGGGACGCGGACGCCGCGGAGGGCGACGCCGAGGCGCGCTTCGACGCCGACTCCGAAGACGGCGAGGGCGGACGACACCACGCGGGCGCGGGCGCGGAGGAAGACGCGGCGCGCGCGCGGGCCACCCAGGTGACGGCCCCCGACCTGCCGCGGCCGCAGACCAGCGGGCGCGCGCCGCGCGATCCGTCCGACGCCCACGAGGCCGAGGTCCCGATGCCGCCGCCGGCGGACGAGGAAGAGGCGGAGGCGTTCCGACACGTGCGATGGAGCTTGCTCCGGGACGCGGCGGGCGCGGAGCGGGCGCGGGTCCGCATCGAGCACCCCACGCTCGGCAGCCTGCGCCTCGAGTTCGGCCTCGAAGAAGACGGCCTCGACGTGCGCGTCCTCGCCCCGAGCCTCGTCGCCGCCCTTCGCCTCGAGAAGGACGAAGACCGGATCCGCGCCGTGCTCCGGGAGCACGGCACCCGCCTCGCCAAGCTCCGCGTGGTCGCGGACGGACGGCCAGAGCGGAAGACCCTTTCGCGTCCGCGCCCCAGCGCGCCGGGACGCTTGTCCACGGAGGCCTGAGAATCATGGAGATCGACAACAGAAGCGGCGCGACCGCGCTCGGGGGCAACAGCGTCGGAGAGGCGAGCACCGACCTCGACCGCGACGCGTTCATGCAGCTCCTCGTGACGCAGATCCGCAATCAGGATCCGATGGACCCGATGGACACGCGCGACATGATGGCCCAGCTCACCCAGCTGACCTCGGTCGAGCACCTCATCGGAATCGAGCAAGGCATCCAGACGCTCGGCGTCGCGTCGGCCTCCATCGCCAACGCGCAGGTCGCCGGCTTCGTCGGCAAGACCGTCACCGCCGACTCCAGCTCGCTCCGGCTCGAAGAGGCGGGCAGCGCGCCCGGCGCCTTCGACCTCGACGCGCGCGCCTCCAACGTGACGGTGACCATCCGCGACGAAGAGGGCCGCGTGGTCCGCACCCTCGAGCTCGAGGGCGACCGCTTCCCCGGCACCCACCGCTACGAGTGGGACGGCATGGACGACGCGGGCAACCGGCTCTCACCCGGGCGCTACCGGGTCGAGGTCGCGGCCACCGACTCCCGCGGCAACCCCGTCGGCGCCGACACCGAGGTTCGCGGCACCGTGACCGGCGTCAGCTACGAGCACGGCTACCCGGAGCTCATCCTCGACGGCGAGCACAAGGTCCTCATGGGCGACGTCCGCCGCGTCGACGACGGCCCCGGCGGAAGCCCTGGCGAGCACCGACCCTCCGGCGGCGCCGCGCCCACCATCGAGGGCGAGCTGCCCTCTCTCGAGACCTCCACCCCCCTCATCGACCCCGCGGTCGCGCTGTCCTCGTACACGCGCTGACTCGCCGACCCTGTAAGGAGACGTTCCAATGTCCATCATGAAGTCCTTGAACACCGCGACCTCCGGCATCCGCAGCCACAGCGAGGCGCTCTCCGTCGTCGGCGACAACATCGCCAACGTCAACACGGTCGGCTACAAGCGCTCGCGCGCGAATTTCCAGGACATGCTCGGGCGCAGCATCGCCGGCTCGAGCGCGCTCCCCCAGGCGGGCGCCGGCGCTCGCGTGGGCAGCATCCAGCAGATGTGGGCGCAGGGCGCCTTGATGACGACCGAGTCCCCCACGGACCTCGCGCTCAACGGCTCGGGCTTCTTCGTGGTCAAGGGCAACTCGGGCGGCGTGGAGGGCAACTTCTACACCCGCGCCGGGCAGTACAACCTCGACCAGGAGGGCTACCTGGTGAACCAGGAGGGCCTGCGCCTGCAGGGCTACCCCGCCGACGGCACCGGCGCGGTCGGCGGCACCCTCGGTGACCTCCAGGTGGAGCAGGGCACCATCGGCGCGAACGCGACGACGAGCGCGGACATCGGCGCCAACCTCGACTCGGAGACCGCGGTCCGCACCGACGCCTGGGACCCGTCCGACCCCTCGGGCACCAGCGACTTCTCCTCGAACGTGACGGTCTACGACTCGCTCGGGAACGCGCACGAGGTCACGGTGTACTATCGCAAGACCGGCGCGAACGCGTGGGAGTGGCACGCGATGGCCGACGGGGCCGAGGTCACCGGCGGCACGCCCGGGACGCCCTTCGAGGGCGCGAGCGGCACGCTGACCTTCACCACCGACGGCATGCTGGACACCGAGACGACGAGCGCGTCGAGCTGGGACTTCGTCGACGCCACGCCGGGCCAGGCGGTCACCTTCGACTTCGGCGACTCGATCACCACCGACTCCGGGACCGGGATGAGCGGCACCACGCAGTACGCGTCCCCCTCCACCAACACCGGCATCAGCCAGGACGGCTACGGCGCCGGCGAGGTCGCCGGGATCTCCATCGGCCAGGACGGGACCATCGAGGGCGTGTTCACCAACGGCCAGCGCCGCGTGCTCGGACAGGTCGCGGTGGCCGACTTCGCGAGCGTCGACGGACTCGAGCGGGCCGGTCAGGGCCTGTGGATCGAGACCCAGGCGAGCGGCGAGGCGGTGGTCGGCGCGGCCGGCACCGGCGGGCGCGGCGCGGTGGTGGCCGGAGCGCTCGAGGGCAGCAACGTCGACCTCGCCCGCGAGTTCGTCGACCTCATCGCCTACCAGCGCGGCTTCTCCGCCAACGGCCGGATCGTGAGCACGGCGGACGAGATGTACCAGGAGCTGGTGAACCTCAAGCGCTAGTAATCACGGCCCTTTCGCCTGACCGGCCTGAATCCGTTATTTCCTCAACTTTCCTCTGTACACGGACGGGTGTACAGTCGAGAGCGTGCGGGGAAATCGGAGACGGGCCGGGTTCACGTTGGTCGAGCTCATGACGGTGGTGGCCATCATCGGCGTGCTGGCGGCGCTCGCGATCCCGACCTTCGTCGGCTACACGCGGCGCGCGCGGACCAGCGAGGCCACCACCCAGCTCGGCGACCTCTACCACCACGCCGCCGGCTACTACGTGGCCGAGTACCCGCCCGGGCGCTCGGCCATGGTGACCTACTCCGCGTGCGTGGTCGGCAGCGCAGGCCCCGTCCCGGGGGTGCCGCGCGGCTCGGCGGTGGTCGCGAACTTCGAGAGCGACCCGAGCTTCGCGGCCCTCGGCTTCGGTTCTCCCGGCGCGGTGCGTTACGGCTACGAGATCGTCTCGACCGGCGGCTGTCGCCACGAGGCCGGCGAGTCGCTCTACAGCTTCCGCGCGATCGGTGACCTCGACGGCGACGGAGTGACGAGCCTCTTCGAGGTCGCGGCGGGCTCCAACTCGGACAACGTGCTCACCCGCACGCCGGGCCACTACACCGAGGCGTCGCTCGAGTAGACGCGCCTGTGCTCCAGCAGCCGGTCTTCCAGGACCCAGGCGAAGAGCCCGCAGACGACGAAGCCGTGCGCGTTGGCGTAGCCGTGGGTGCGCAGCATCCACTGGATCCCGATCACCGTCTCGCCCGTCGCCTCCCCCCACGCGTAGAGGACCGCGAGCGGCATCGACAGCAGCAACGAGACGCCGCTGATCAGCAGCAGCGGCTTCGCGACCCGGCTGCGCAGCCGCCGCCAGGCCCAGCCGAGGGTCAAGGTGGCGATCGTCAGCAGCGACGCCGCCAGCACCACCGCGCCCACCAGCGCCAGCCACGGGGCCCACGCGATGCCCACCGCCACCAGGGGAGGCGCCGCCGCCGTCGCGAGCGCGGCGCCCAGCGCGACGCGCCGCTTCACGCCGTCGAGGGCCAGCCCGACCCGCACCGCCAGCACGGGCGCGGCGAGGGCCGCGAAGTGAAAGTGCACCGCGGTCAGGACGACGATGAGCGGGTCGAAGTCCAGCGGCCGCAGGCCGAGCCGCGAGAGCACGAGCCAGCCCGCGCCGACCGGGAGGTACGCGAGCGCGGCGCCGGTGGCGAGCGTCTCGGGGCGGCGCAGGCCCCCGCGCAACACCAACGTCGCGCCCGTGATCGCCACGAGCAGGGAGAAGCCCACCCACGCCGCCGCCCACGCGCCCGCCTCGGGAGAGACGGGCTTGGCCAGGGCCACCACCACCGCCGCGCCGCAGAGGGGCTGGGCGTAGGCGGCGAGCGTCGCGAGGCGAGGGACCCCAGAGAGCGGCGCCGCGGCCAGCGTCAACGGGACGACGCCCAGCACCGCGAGCGTCAGGACCCGGGAGATCGCGTCGCTCCCCGGCCCCTCCAGGAAACGCAGCGAGACCGAGAGCGCCACGCCGACGCAGGCGCTGACGAGGAGGAACGTGCGGGGCAGATCGGCGGTGCGTTGCATGCTCGGCGGGGAGAATGGTGCATTCTGACGCCGATGCACTGGATGGATCTGGATCCCGCGCACGCGCGGATGGCCGTCGGCGCGATGCGGGCGGTGGCGGGCGCCGACGGGGAGGTCGCCTCGGACGAGGCGCGGCTCGTCGACGCGGCGGCGCGGCTCCTGTCGGTCTCGCCCGATGTCCCGCCGCTGACGCCCGAGACGCTGCGCGGCGCGGGGCTCGCGCCGAAGGACGCCGAGCGCGTGGTCCAGGCGGGGATCCTCGCCGCGCTCCTCGACGGGCGGGTCGACCCGGCCGAGGTCCGGGCGGTCCGCGCGCTGGCCGAGGCGGCGGGGGTCGACGAGCCCCGGGTCCACAACCTCGCGCAGCTCTCGAAGGGCCACGTGCGCCTCGCCTGGCTCGACCTCGCGCGCCGCTCGTTCGCCAAGGACGTCTTCGTCGACGCCTTGAAGCGAGACGGCCCCCGCGGGGTCTGGAAGATCGTCGGCCCCATGCTCGGCCGGGCCGTCGACCCCGCGCTCGCGGCTCGCTACATCGCGCTGGGCGAGCTCCCCGAGGGCACGCTCGGGCGCGCCTACTTCCGCTTCGTCTACGAGAACGGCCTCGGCTTCCCGGGCGAGAAGGGCGCGGTCCCGGAGTCCGGGGTCTGGCACGACGTCAGCCACGTGCTCGGCGGCTACGGCATCACGCCCGACCAGGAGGTGCAGGTCGTCTCCTTCATCGGGGGCTTCAGCCGCGAGGACCCGTTCTTCTGGGTCTTCACCATCACCCTGCAGTTCCACCTCGGCCTGAAGGTCTCGCCGTACTCGCAGTCGGGCACCGGCCTGGTCGAGCCGGACAAGATGCTCGCCGCCTTCGCGCGGGGCGCCGCGATGACCGAGGACCTCTCCGCCGAGGGCTTCGATCCGTGGCCGCTCTTCCCCCAGCCGCTCGAGGCGGTGCGGGCCCGGCTCGGGGTGCGTCAAGCGCCTGACCTCCGCGGCGTCAGGGCGCCGGAGGACTGACGCCGCGCGGCCCCGGATCGCGTCTGAGCCCTGCCCAGAGGCTCCGGAGAGCGATGGCACGGACAGTGCTCTAGCTCTCCTCGCGATGGCCGAAGAAAAGCAAGACACCGAGGAGAGCCCGCCCCGCGGCGGCGGCAAGAGCACCCTCATCATCGTGCTCGTGGTGACCAACCTGCTCGTCGTGGCGGGCGCCGCCGCGGCGGTGGTCATGACGATGGGCAGCCAGCCCGCCGCGACGGCCGAGGCCGACGAGCCGGCCGGAGCGGCGCGAGAGGTCGGGCCGCTGCTCGAGCTCTCCGCCCTCGTGGTGAACCTGGAGGACCCCAACGGCACGCACTTCCTGCGGGCCGGCTTCCAGATGGAGATCCGCGACGCGGAGCGCCTGGCCGAGGTGGAGACCCGGCTGATCCCTCTCCGCTCCGCCATCCTCCTGTACCTGAGCGGCAAGTCGATGGACGAGGTCGTCGGTCAGGACAACCGGGTGGTGATCCTCGAGGAGCTCACCGAGCTCATGAACGAGCAGGTCGGCGACGACCTGGTCCGCGCCGTCTACTTCACGGAGTTCGTCGTCCAGTAGGACGGAGCACGCGATGTTCGAAGAGCCGTCCATGGAAGAGCCCCTGCTCAGCGACGAGGAGACCAACGCGCTCCTCGACGCGATGCGGGAGGAGGAGACGCGCGGGGAGGTCGAAGCCAAGAAGACCGACCTCGGCTCCCCGGAAGGTCCGATGCGCGACGCGCTCGGGCGGGCGGACGCGGCGGCCATCCAGCTCGGTCGCGCGGCGCGCACCCAGCTGCTCAAGCAGACCGCGCGCGGCATGGACGTCGAGCTCCTGCCGGCCGAGATCGTGCCCCGTGACGTGCTCGCGTCGTCCATCGACCCGAACGCGCTGATGTTCACGCTCCGCTCCCGCGGCGAGCAGCTCGGGGTGGTCGCGCTCGACTCCAACCTCGGCCGCGCCGTCCTCGAGCGCTGCATGGGCGCGCCCGAGACGAACGGAGAGGGCGCGGCGCCGACGGGCAAGCTGAGCGAGCTCGACCGCCGCATCCTCAAGCCGTTCCCCGCCGCGGTGGTCGCGGCGCTCGGCGAGACCTTCCTGCGCGGCCGGCCCCTCGAGCTCGACGCGCACGATGACGCGGACGACGGCGGCGTGCGCTTCGAGCCGATGCTCCGCCTCGGGCTGCGCTTCTCGAGCGGCGGCCAGCGCGCGGGCGAGCTGCTGCTCGCGCTGACCGCGGCCGCGGTCACGAGCGCCTGCCCGAAGCAGCAGGCGGCGCGCGAGGCGCTGCAGAAGAAGAAGGCCGCGGCCCCCCGCGCCCGCGACCTCATCGTCGAGAAGCTCAGCGCCGCGGAGGTCGACATCGTCGCCGTCCTCGGCCGCGCCCCGTCGAGCGTGCGCGACCTGCTCGCGCTCCGCACCGGCGACGTCTTGCGCCTCCACGGCGCCCCCGGGGACCCCGTCGCGCTCTGCATCGACGACGTGCTCCTCGGACATGGAAACCCGGTCGTCCACAAGGGCGACCTCGCGATCGAAGTCACCTCCAGAGAACAAAAGGGACGGCAAGAGTCATGAGCGAAGTCAGCATGGAATCCCTCGGCTTCGGCGCGAAGAAGGCCGAGGAAGCGCCCGCGGCCCCCGAGCCCGAGATGTCGCATGACCTCGACCGGATCCTGGAGATCCCCCTCGACATCCACGTCGAGCTCGGCCGCCGCAAGATGCGCATCCACGAGCTGCTCGAGCTGGACGTCGGCTCGGTGCTCGAGCTCGGCACGCCCGCTGGCACCCCGCTGAGCATCTACGCCAACAAGGTCCTCGTCGCCCAGGGCGAGGCCGTCATCGTCGGCGAGCGCTACGGCGTCCGCATCACCGACATCGTCCCTGCCAGCGAGCGCGTGCGCCGCCTCGGCGGGAAGGAGGGCTTCTGATGAAGCAGGTCAACACGCTCCTCGCGCTCGCGCTGCTCGCCACCCCGAGCCTCGCCTCCGCGAACACCATCACCGACGCCCGCGGCGACCTCGGCGAAGACGCCTACGAGGTCCGCGTCCAGGCCGAGGCCGACCTCGGTCAGCCCCGCGTCCGCACCTCGCCCGGCTTCGTCCGGGTCTGGTTCCCGGGCATGAACAGCGTCAGCATCGACCGCGACGGCGACGGCTCGGCCATCCGCTTCGTCCGCATCCGCCCCGGCTACGAGGACACGGCGGTGACCATCATCCGCCTCGGCGACATGCGCCGCGTGGATCCCGACGAGGTGCGCATCACCCGCGAAGGCGCCGTGGCGCGCATCCGCATCCCGCGCGCCGCGCTCCCGGAGATCGCGCCCCCCGCGCCGGCCCCCGTCGCGGAGACGGCCACCGTCGAAGAGACGACCGACGACGCGGCGGAGGCGGCCGAGGAGCCGCCCGCCGAGGCCGCGGTCGCCACCGAGACCGAGACCGAGACGGAGGAGGCCGCCGCGCCCCCGCTCGCGCTCACCCGACAGAGCGACGCGCAGCCGCTCCCGGTCGGCGACGGCCCGAGCACCACCGTCATCCTGCTCGTCCTCACGCTCCTGCTCGGCGGCGGCTACTTCGCCCTCCGCGCGGTGCAAAAGAAGATCGGCAAAGCCGGCCCGCGACGCGACATCGAGGTCATCGCCCAGAAGCGCATCGGCGGCAAGCACCAGCTGCTGGTCGTGCGCGCCCTCGGCGAGGACCACCTGCTCGCGGTCCACGCCGGCCGCACCGAGAAGATCGCCTCCATGCCCGCGCCCTCCGCGGGCGAGACCGGCGACGGCGAGAGCGAAGAGAACGACCTGCTCCCCTTCCTGCGCCTCGGCGCGGGGGAGGAGACGGACGCGCAGACCCTGCACCGCGCCGTCACCCGCAAGGCCGCCGCCCGCAAGAACGTCGAGGAGCGCCCGCGCTTCGGCGCGGAGCTGATGAAGCTCGTCGGCGACCGCGGTCGCTCGGACAGCGTGAGCCTCAGCGGCGGCGTCGCCGCGCCCAGCGAGGCGGTGGCCGGCCTACTGCGCCTCCGCGAGAAGCTCGGTCGCTGAGATCTCCACGCCCTCCGCACAGAGCCCCCCTCGAGAGAACGTCATGAACACGCCGCGTCACACCGTCCGGGCCGCCCGCTTGAGCTTCGCGCTCGCGCTCGGGGTCACCGCGGCCGTGCTCTCGCCCGCGCTCCTCGCGCCGACCGTGGCGCTCGCGCAGGCGGACGACACCGCCGGCGCGGTGGCCGTCACCCCGCCCGGCAGCGTGACCGTCACCCTCCCGGACCTCGAGCAGCCCGACCAGATGGTCCCGGCGATCAAGATCCTGCTCCTGATGACGGTGCTGAGCCTCGCGCCCGCCGTCCTGATCTCCATGACGAGCTTCACGCGCATCGTCATCGTGCTGAGCTTCGTGCGGCAGGCGGTCGGCACCCAGAACGTGCCGCCCATGCAGGTCATCCTCTCGCTCTCGCTCCTGCTCACCGCGGTCGTCATGGCGCCCATCGCCCACCGCGTGCAGGTCGAGGCGCTCGATCCCTACGAGGCCGAGCAGATCGACGGCGACGAGGCCTGGGAGATCGGCTCCGACATCATGCGCGGCTTCCTCATCCGCCAGACGCGTGAAGACGATCTGCTGCTCTTCTACGAGCTCAGCCAGACCGACCGCCCCGCGGACCTGAGCGACGTGTCGCTCCACCTGCTGGTCCCCGCGTTCATGATCAGCGAGCTCCGCACCGGCTTCGAGATGGGCTTCCTGCTCTTCCTCCCCTTCGTGCTGGTCGACCTGATCACGGGCAGCGTGCTGACGTCGATGGGCATGGTGATGCTGCCGCCGACGATGGTCTCGACCCCGCTGAAGATCCTGCTGTTCGTCCTGGTGGACGGATGGGCTCTCCTCACCCGCTCCCTCGTGGCGTCCTTCGCATGACCCCCTCCATCGGGCTCGACTGGATCCGGGAGACGATGTGGACGGCCGTGGTCGCCGGCGCGCCGGTGATCCTTACCGTCGCCATCATCGGCCTCGCCCTCGCCATCCTCCAGGCGGCCACGCAGGTGAACGACGCCGCGGTGCCGTTCGCGGCCAAGGCCATCGGCGTGTTCGTCGCGCTGACGATGACCGGCGCCTGGATGCTCGGTCAGATGACCGACTTCGCACAGAGCGCGTTCGAGGCGATGGCGCACGTGACCGGAGGTTGACCGCGCGTCGGCGCGGACCGACCCTTCTGCCATGGGGGCAGACGAGTCACCCGACCGCGCGCTGAGGGTGGCCAGCGCCGCGCTCGGTACGGTCGCGGCCGCGGAGAGCGAGGTCGCGCTCTACCAGGGCGTGTGCGAGCTGCTCGTCCGCGAGTCGGGCTACGCGCTCGCGTGGGTGGGCAGCCGAGAGCCGGACGGCTCGGTCCGCCCCATGGCCTGGGCGGGGGAGGGCGCCTACGTGCGCTCGGTCGCCGTCCGCTGGGACGAGGGCGCGCAGGCCGAGGGCCCGACGGGGCGCGCGATCCGGAGCGGGAGCACCC
This sequence comes from Sandaracinaceae bacterium, assembly GCA_040218145.1. GTDB lineage: Bacteria > Myxococcota_A > Polyangia > Polyangiales > Sandaracinaceae > JAVJQK01. Next base: position 18,658 of record JAVJQK010000055.1, read on the forward strand.
AGCGCGCGCTGATCAGCGACGCGGGGTACGCGCCCTGGCGAGAGGCCGCGCAGGCCGAGGGGTTCTCGGCCAGCTGCGCGCTGCCGCTCCGGCTCGGGGCGTCCATCATCGGATCCCTCAACGTCTACGCCACGCGAGAGGCGGCGTTCGACGACGCCGAGGTCGGCCGACTGGAGGAGCTGGCGAGCGTGCTGGGCCGCGGCGTCGAGCTGTTCCGCGGTCGCGCGGAGATCCAGACGGCGCGCGACCAGCTGCGCGCGCTCTACGACGCGAGCCCCGACCTGATCTTCTTGCACGGCGCGGACGGTCGGATCCTCGACGTGAACCAGCGCGTGCTCGACGCCTACGGGGTGACGCGCGAGCAGCTGCTTCACGGTCCCCCCGAGACCACGATGGCCGACGGCCACACCTTCGAGCAGGCCCTCGTGCACATCCGCCGCGCGCTCGCGGAGGGGAGCGAGGACTTCGAGTGGGAGGCCATGCGAGGGGACGGCACGACCTTCCCGGTCGAGGTCCGGCTCCGTCGCCTCCCCGGCGCGGCCGCGGCTTCCACGGGAGAGCCGGCGCTGGTCGCGGTCGTGCGCGACCTGACGGAGCGCAAGCGCTACGAAGAGCAGCTCGTGGAGTCGAGCAAGATGGAGTCGCTCTCGCTCTTCGCGGGCGGCGTGGCGCACGACTTCAACAACTTCCTCTCCGCCGTGCTCGGGGCGGCGAGCGCGCTCCAGCCCCGGCTCCGAGACGAGGAGCAGCGGGCGCTGGTCGACGCCGTGGTCGAGGCGGCGCAGGGCGCGCGCGGCCTCACGCGGCAGCTCCTCGCGTTCGCGCGCGGCGGGGCGTCCGACCGCGGCCTCTTCGATCTCGGCCCGCTCCTCGAGCAGGCGGTGCGCCTCGCCCTGGCCGGGAAAGGCGTCCGCGGGCAGGTGGACATCGCCCCGGACCTCTGGTCGATCGACGGAGATCGCGACCAGCTCGCGAGCGTGTTCCAGAACCTCCTCCTCAACGCGGCCCAGGCGATGCCGGAAGGCGGGACCGTCAGCCTGCGCGCCCAGAACGTGCGCGGCGAGGACGTGCATGGCTCGGGCGCGCCGGAGCTCGAGCCCGGGCCGCACGTGCAGGTCGACGTGCGAGACACGGGCCCGGGCATGAACGCCGAGACGCTGCGCCGGGCCTTCGACCCGTTCTACACGACGAAGCGCGGGGGCTCGGGCCTGGGCCTGCCCACCGCGCTCGCGATGGTCCGCCGCCACGAGGGCCGCCTGATCGTGGACAGCGCCCCCGGGGAGGGCACGTGGGTCCGCGTGTGGCTCCCGGCGCAAGCCGACGCGCGCCCCGAGCCCACGCGCTCCACGCCGCCGCCGGGCGAGCAGGCGTCCCTCCACGTGCTCCTGCTCGAGGACGAGCCCGCGCTGCAAGGCATCTTTCGGCGCATGCTCGAGCAGCTCGGTCATCACGTCAGCGTGGCCCCGGATGGGGACGCCGCGCTGGCCCTGGCCGCGACCCTGAGAGGCGACGGTGCGCGCGTCGACGTCGCCATCCTGGACCTGACGGTGCGCGGGGGCCGCGGGGGCCGCGAGGTCCTGGACGAGCTGCGAGCGCTGCTCCCCGGGACGCGCGTGGTGGGCACCAGCGGGTACTCGGACGTGGACCCCGCCACCGTGCCCTTCGATGGGTTCCTGCCCAAGCCGTTCACGCTCGATCAGCTGAACCGCGTCCTCGTGAGTTGATCCACTTACCTCCCGTCGCCTGCCGCTCCCCCGCGATTCCTGGACCGCGTTGCTTCCTCGGTCACGTGCTGAAAGCACGCTCCCTCATCGCGCCTTGCCCAGAAACCGCAGGAAACGGCATGCTCGGTCCGGTAAGCGGTTCGACTCTCTACCGCGGTCTCTCACCCCTCGTCCTCTTCCTCGAGCACCCGCGCCGCGCGCCAGGAGATGGCGCCCGCGCAGTCCTCGCAGAGCGGCAGGCGCTCGCGCTTGGGGCGGCCTCCGCGGAGAACGAGCAGCACGCCCCAGCCGGCGGGCTCGCCGTCCAGGGCGCGGTCACAGGCATGGCAGCGCGGCTCCACGACGGAGTATGTGCGCACGATCAGCGCGCGGACAGGGTCAGCGTGACGCGGCCCTCGTCGCCCGGGTCGTGCGCGTCGATCACCATCACGTAGTTGCCGGGGGCGAGGCGCGGGAAGCTCGTCGAGCCCATGCCCGCGCCGACCGGGTCGTGGCAGGCCACCGGGTGCTCGTCGCAGTTGCCGCCGAGCTCCTGGAAGAGCCCGAAGACGTGGTCGCCCGCCTGGCTCCAGCCCACGTCGAGGGTCGCGCTCGAGGTCAGGTTGAAGGCGATCACGTGCTCGGAGCCGCTCATCGGCCCCGCGCACGCGGCGCGGTTGCGGGACGTGCCGATGCGGGTGTCGAAGGTGCGCATCAGGCTCGCCCCGGGCGCGAGCGTGCCGACGTCCTCGTTGGGCGCGCAGCCCTCCCAGAGCAACGAGAGGTCCACCGTGCCCGCGCGCGCCGCGCCGTTCGCCTCGACGATGGCGAAGTAGCGCCCGGCCGGGCGGCGGAGGAAGCGGATGCCCAGCGGTCCGTCGGGGCTCGTGCTGCCGCAGATGCCGGCCCGCGCGAGGCAGCGCTCGGTGACCTGGCCTTCCTGGTAGATGCCGATGTTGTGGTGCCCGACCTGGCTCATGCGCACCGTGACGTTGCCGGGGCGCGGGAGGCTGAACGAGAGCACCCGCTCGGGGCCCATCGTCGCGCAGTCGGTGTCCCACATGTCGCCCGCGGTCGCGACGTTCAGCGAGCGGCTGACCGGCACGCCGCGCCGCAGCGCGCCGAGATCCTCGTCGACCAGGCACATGCCGACCTCGGCCCGGCACATCGCGTCGCAGCCGTCTCCGGGCATGGTGTTGCCGTCATCGCAGTCCTCGCCCGCCGCGCCGTCCACCGTGCCGTTGCCGCACGTCTCGTCGCTCTGGCAGTCGGCGCTGCAGCCGTCTCCGCTGCGGCGGTTGCCGTCGTCGCAGACCTCGCCCGCGTCGAGGGTGCCGTTGCCGCAGACCTCCGCGCTCCGGCAATCGCTGCTGCAGCCGTCACCGCTGGTCGTGTTCCCGTCGTCGCAGACCTCGCCCGTCGCGGGGTCGAGGCTGCCGTTGCCGCAGGTCTCGTCGCTCAGGCAGTCGCCGCGGCAGCCGTCGCCGCTCGCGGTGTTCCCGTCGTCGCAGACCTCGCCCATGTCGAGCGCGCCGTCGCCGCAGAGAGGCGGGGGCGCGCCGAGGAGCGTCAATGCGATGTTCGCAGGACCACCGCGCCCCACCGCGTCCTCCTCGATGACCAGGAAGTAGCGGCCGCGCGTGGTCATGCCGAACACGGTCACGCCGCTCGAGGCGCCGCCCGGGTCGTAGCAGCGCACGCGCGACGCGGTGCACGTGAAGGACCCCACGTCGCGGTAGAGTCCGTAGCGGTGGTCGCCGAGCTGCAAGATCTCCAGCTCCACGTCTCCGTCGACCGGCACCTCGAACGCGATGACCACGTCGTTGCCCGTGCCGCAGGCGCTCTGGTCGTCGTCCTCGGTCGAGGTGTCGACGGTGCGCGTCACCGTGACGCCGACGGGCAGCGCGCCGAGCACGAGGTCCGGCTCGCAGCGCTCGACGCGACAGAGCGCGTCGCAGCCGTCGCCGTCCGCCATGTTGCCGTCGTCGCACTCCTCGCCCGGATCGAGCATTCCGTCGCCGCAGAACGCGGGGATCTCGTTGCGACACATCGCGTCGCAGCCGTCGCCGGGCGTCACGTTGCCGTCGTCGCACTCCTCGCCCGCGTCGACGCGTCCGTCGCCGCAGCGAGGCTCGAGCTGACAGATCGCGCTGCAGCCGTCGCCCGGCGTGGTGTTGCCGTCGTCGCAGCCCTCGCCGGGATCGAGCACGCCGTTGCCGCAGCGGGGCGGGGGCTCACGGCGGCAGCGCTCGTCGCATCCGTCGCCGGGGAGCACGTTCCCGTCGTCGCACTCCTCGCCGACCTCGATCGCGCCGTTGCCGCAGACGGGCATCGCCTCGAGCCGACACCGAGCGTCGCAGCCGTCGCCAGGGCGCGTGTTGCCGTCGTCACACTCCTCGCCCATCTCGAGCGCGCCGTTGCCGCAGCTCGGCGGCGCCTCGAACCGGCAGCGCTCGTCGCAGCCGTCGCCGGGCGTCACGTTGCCGTCGTCGCACTCCTCGCCCGGCTCGAGCGCGCCGTTGCCGCAGCACGTCGTCGCCTCGAAGAGGCAGAAGGCGTCTCAGCCGTCACCCGGGAAGTTGTTGCCGTCGTCGCACTCCTCGCCCACGTCGAGGCGGCCGTTGCCGCAGAAGGCGGGCGCCTCGCGGCGACAGCGCTCGTCGCAGCCGTCACCCGGCGTGAGGTTCCCGTCGTCGCACTCCTCGCCCATCTCGAGCGCGCCGTTGCCGCAGCCCGGCGGCGCCTCGAACCGGCAGAACGCGTCGCAGCCGTCCCCGGGGAGCAGGTTCCCGTCGTCGCACTCCTCGCCGGGCTCGATCACGAAGTTTCCGCACAGCGACTCCACGCGGCAGAACGCGCTGCAGCCGTCGCCATCGAGGCTGTTGCCGTCGTCGCACTCCTCGCCGGGCTCGAGCGCGCCGTTGCCGCAGAAGCTCATCGGCTCGACGAAGCAGAAGGGGTCACAGCCATCACCCGCGAAGGTGTTGCCGTCGTCGCACTCCTCCGGCGGCTGGAGCACGCCGTCGCCGCAGGCGGTCATCTCGAACCGGCAGCTCGCGTCGCAGCCGTCGCCGCCGAAGCGGTTGCCGTCGTCACACTCCTCCGGCGGCTCGATGGCGCCGTTGCCGCACGACGCCGACTCCACGCGGCACGCGCTGTCGCACCCATCGAAGTCGGCGCGGTTGCCGTCGTCACACTCCTCCCCGACGTCGACGAAGCCGTCTCCGCAGGTGATGGGCGGCCGGTCGAGGCTGGTTCGACCGCAGCCGACGAGGAGGAGGGCGGAGAGCGCGAGACGTCGTGTGAGCATGGGTGTGCCAGGGTGGGTCGTCAGGACCCGCCCGCGTTTCCAGTAACACGTGGTGTGCCAGAAGCCCGCACCGGTACGATGCGCTCAGCGTGAGGCGTCTCCGCTCGACTCCCGTTCGAACGCGGCCAGGCGCCGCTCGAGGGCCTCGAGGCGGGGGCCGACGATGCGCTCGACGTACTTGGCCATCACGTCGACCTCGAAGTTGGCGACGTAGCCCGGCGCGGCCGCGCCGAACACGACGTTGCCCTGCGTGTGCGGCACGAGGGTGACGCTGAAGCCGGCGGCGTCGGTGCCGACGACGGTGAGCGAGGCGCCGTCGACGGTGACGTAGCCCTTCGGCACGACGTACTTCAGGAGCGCGGGCGGCGCGTCGAACCACATCTCGACCGCCTCCCCGTCGGGCGCGACCGAGCGCACGGTGATCGTCGCGTCGACGTGGCCCTGCACGTAGTGGCCTCCCATGGGGCGCTCCCCGGTGACGGCGCGCTCGAGGTCGACGGGTGAGCCCACGTCGAGCGCCCCGAGGTTCGTGCGCCGCAGGGTCTCGGGGACCGCCTCGAAGCTCAGCTTGGCCTCCTCGATGGCCACCACGGTGAGGCAGACGCCGTTGACCGCGATGCTGTCGCCGATCTGCGCGCGGTCCTGCACGACGCGGCCCTCGGTGGTGATCCGGACGAGCTCCGCGCGCTTCTCGATGGCCGCGACGCGGCCGACCTCTTCGACGATCCCGGTGAACATGCGCGGACTATGGGGTCTCGCCGACGGTCGGCAAATCGGACCGCGCAGTCGAGGCGGGTCCAGGCTCGAGGCGACGTGAGGAGAGCGACGAACGACGACCGTGGGCCCGGAACAGCCTCTCAGGGTACGAAGCGCAGCAGGCGATAGGGCGCGGGCGGGTTCGGCGTGCGGTGGATCTGCGAGGTCGTGACGTAGACCGAGCCGTCCGGCGCGGCGGCGAGGCTGTCCGGCCACGCGAGGCGCGGGTCGCTCACGAGGGTCTCCGCCGCGCCGTCCGCCGGGTCGTAGGCGACGAGCGAAGACGTCTCGAGGCTCGTGATCCAGACCCGCCCGTCGGGGCCGTGGAGCAGCCCATCCGCGGGCCCCTCGGTGGCCACGACCTCGATGGCGGCGGCGGCCTCGGCGTCCCCCTCCTCGAGCGCGGTCACGGGGACGCGGAACAGGCGCCGCCCGGTGAGGCACTGGTAGTACAGCAACCCGTTCTGCGCATCGAGCGCGACGCCGTCGGCGTGGATGCGCGGGGGCTGGCCGCCCTGGAGCCAGGGCTGGCCGTCGATCCGTACGGTGAGGTCGGCCTCGGCCTGCGTCGAGTCGTGGTCGTCGAGGAGGCGCCTCGCTTCGCCGCTCTCGAGGTCCACCACGACGATGGCGCCGTCCCCCGAGTCCGTGAGGTACGCGCGCTGGCGCTCGACGTCGAAGCGCACGTCGTTGAGGTAGGAGCTCGGCCCGATCGCGGGCGGCGCGAAGGAGACGCGGCTCAGCTCCGCCCCCGTCTCCGGGTCGAACGCGACGAGCTTGGCCGCGCCTTCGAGGACGCCGCCGAAGCGCGGGTTGCCCGTGTCCAGCACCCACACCCGCCCCGCGCCGTCGGCGACGACGGACTGCACGGCGACCCAGTGATCGGCGACGGAGTCGCCCTCGCGCCACGCGTTCCAGGCTTCGTTCGGGAACGGTCGCGGCGCGCCGTCCTCCAGGCGGGCGACGGAGACCGGCACGTCGTCGGACCAGCGCGGGTAGCTGACGAACACGCGCCCCGTGCGCGTCACGGCCACGCCCGTCCACTGCCGGTCGGACTCCGCCACGACCTCGAGCCGCGGGTCCTCGGCCTGGGCGGTGGGCGCCGTCGACGTGGGCGTGGGATCGGCGGTCGCGCCTCCGCAGCTGGCGAGCGAGGCGATCAGCGAGGCGGCGGTGGTGATGCGCAGCATGGGCCGCACGTAGGGCCCGGGCGCAGGGACCGCCAGCGGCGCGGATGCGGAAGGCGCGGCCGACGCGGGAGGGAGGAGGAACGGGAACGGGAACGGGAACGGCAACGGGAACGGGAACGGGAACGGGAACGGGAACGGGAGCGGCAACGGGAACGGGAACGGGAACGGGAACGGGAACGGGAACGGGAACGGGAACGGGAACGGGAACGGGAACGGAAACGGGAACGGGAACGGGCACGGGAGCGGCAACGGGAGCGGACGCAGCCTCGGACGCCGACTCGGACGCCGACTCGGACTCGGACTCGGACTCGGACTCGGACTCGGACTCGGACTCGGACTCGGACTCGGACTCGGACGCGGACGCGGACTGGGACGCGGTGGCGGACGCGGACTCAGACGCGGCAGCGGACCCGGTGGCGGACGCGGCAGCGGACCCGGTGGCGGACTCGGACGCGGTGGCGGACGCGCCAGCGGACCCGGTGGCGGACGCGGCAGCGGACGCGGTGGCGGACGCGGTGGCGGACGCGGTGGCGGACGCGGTGGCGGACGCGGTGGCGGACGCGGTGGCGGACGCGGTGGCGGACGCGGTGGCGGACGCGGTGGCGGACGCGGTGGCGGACGCGGTGGCGG
>JAVJQK010000056.1 GCA_040218145.1 Sandaracinaceae bacterium
GGCCGTCGCGCTCCGAGATCCTTCGGACTCGGTACTTCAACGGCCTGCTACCCTCCGGGCCGATGAAGGACGGACGGCCCTGGAGCAAGGACATCCCCGACGGTGCGTGGGATTACATCGTGATCGGCTCGGGCATGGGAGGCATGACCACCGCCGCCCTGCTCGCGAAGCTCGGCAAGCGCGTGCTCGTGCTCGAGCAGCACTACGTGCCCGGCGGCTTCACGCACATGTTCAAGCGCCCGGGCTACGCGTGGGACGTGGGCGTGCACGCGGTGGGAGAGGTCACGACCCACAGCCTGACGGGCCGGATCCTGAAGGCGCTGACCGACGGGCAGCTCGAGTGGGCGTCGCTCGGGCCCGTCTACGACGAGTTCCACTTCCCGGACGGCTTCCGGATCGACTTCCCGGACTCGCCGGCCCAGTTCCGGCAGAACCTCCGCGACGCGTTCCCGGACGAGCTGGAGGCCATCGACGCGTACCTGCACCTGACGCGCGCGGTGTCCAAGAGCATGAAGACCTACTACCTCGCGCGCATGGCGCCCGCGCGCTTCGGGGGCATGGTCGACAAGCTCTTCGCGCGCGAAGCGCAGCGCTACCTCACGATGTCGACGCGCGAGGTCATCGAGGACCTGACCGACGATCCGCGATTGCAAGCCGTGTTCGCGGCCCAGTGGGGCTACTACGGCTCGACCCCGAGCCGCTCGTCGTTCGCGATCCAGGCGCTCGTGGTCAAGCACTTCATGCACGGCGGCTACTACCCCAAGGGCGGCGCGGGGCAGATCGCGCGCACGCTCCTGCAGACCGTGGCCGACGCGGGCGGCTGGACGGCGATCCGCGCGGACGTCGACGAGATCCTCGTGGACGGCGATCGCGCCAAGGGCGTGCGGCTGAAGGACGGACGCGAGATCGCGGCCGAGCGCGTGGTGAGCGCCGCGGGCGTGGCGTCGACCGTCTCCCGGCTGCTGCCGAAGCCTCACTCGGAGGACCGCTGGGCCCAGTCGGTGGACGCGCTCGAGCCGGCGCCCGCGCACGTGTGCCTCTACCTCGGCTTCGAGGGCGACATCCGGCAGGCCGGCGCGAGCGGCGCCAACAAGTGGTTCTACGAGACCTGGAACACCGAGGACGACGGCTGGAACGTCGACCCCCACGCGGAGGACCTCGGCGACGCGCCGGTGCTCTACTGCTCGTTCCCCTCGCTCAAGGACCCGGAGCACGACCCCGGCGAGCTGAACCGGCACACGGGGGAGGTGGTCACCTTCGTCCCGTACTCGGTGTTCGAGCTCTGGAAGGACGAGCGCTGGAAGAAGCGCGGACCCGACTACGAGACGTTCAAGCAGCGCATGACCGAGCGCATGCTCGAGCAGCTGCTCTCGCACATGCCGGAGCTGCGCTCGATGATCGCCTACACGGAGCTGTCGACGCCGGTCAGCACGGAGCACTTCGTGCGGCCGATGAAGGGCTCCATCTACGGCATCGAGCCCACGCCCGGGCGCTTCGAGAACCGCTGGCTGCGGCCGCGGGCGCCGATCGACGGGCTCTTCTTCAGCGGCTCGGAGGTCGCGACCGTCGGCGTCATCGGGGCGATGATGGGCGGCGTGCTGAGCGCGGTGAGCGCCGAGCCGGTCGACGCGGTGCGCTACCTGGCGCCGCTCATGCGCGGCTGAGGGAGCGCATCAGGATCCGCGCGTCGACGAGCTGGAAGTTGAGGTCGCCGAAGCGGAGGAGGTCACCGGCAACCGCGAACACCGGCTTGCGGATGGGCTCGCCGTCGATGGCGGAGCCGTTCTGCGAGCCCGCGTCCTCGACCCAGAAGCCGTCCTTCTCCGCCCTCAGGCGCGCGTGCAGCTTCGAGACGCTCGAGTGAGGGATCACCACGTCGTTGTTGGAGGAGCGGCCGAGCAGGAGCACGCCCGGGAAGAAGGTCGAGCTCCGCTTGGCGAGGGGGTGCACGAGCGCCTTGCCCAGATCGATGGGCGCGGCGGGCCGCTCGCTCGGCCGACGCACGCCAGTGCTGAAGCTCCAGCGGCTGCCCTCGAGGTCCACGTCGCCGAGCTCCGAGAGCAGCACGAGCTTGCCCAGCCGCTTCGACACGGTGTCCTGGCCGAGGTCGCGGAGCCACTCCGCGAGCAGATCGGTCTGCCAGGGCGGCGTGAGGCGTGCGCGGCTGGAGGGCGGCGGTTGGGACGACTGCTTCATCACTGCGCGCTCACTTCGGCGCGTGATCGGAGGATACCACGCTGCGTATCAAGGGCGCAGCACTGCGCCTCGCTCGAGGAGCTCCCCGACGTACGCCCCGAGGGCCCGGGTCACGTCCGCGCTCGGGTCCACGAGCGAGAGCCCCGCGCCGGCCGCGTGGACGTAGCGGACCTCGGCCCGCGCCTCGATGGACGCGCCCCGCGGCAGCTCGATGCGGAGCGGCAGCTCGCCGCCGACCGGGAGATCGCTCTCGGACACGCCGAAGCCGCCGACGCTGACGTCGAGGACGCCCAGCTCGCGGTCTCCGGAGTGCACCGTGATCGAGTAGTCGGGCTGCGGCTGGGCCCGCACGAAGCGTCGTCGTTCTTTCACCGCCCCGAGGATATCTGGCGCCGGCCGGGAAGTCAGCCAGCCATCGCGTAGGCCACCGTCTGCTCGTCGACCTCCAGCTCGACCTCCGCGAAGGTCGGCGCGGCCGCCTCGCGCGGCAGCGGGGTGGCGGAAGTCACCGCCTGGGCCACGCAGGCCACACCGCGACCGAAGCGCTGCACCCGGTGGGCGTCGACGACGACGGGCTCGAAGCCGCGCTGGCGCACGAGCGCCATGATGGTCGGGGTGCCCTGCGCCATCACGCAGCACTGGCCCACCATCGTCCAGCGCAGGCCGCCCGCGAGCGCCTCGCCGTGCGGCACGAGCAGGTGACGCTGCCGCGGGAAGAGCTGCCGCAGCTGGAAGCGGCCCAGCGGCGTGAAGGCGTTGGGCGCGAAGACCAGCGCGCCGTCGGGCAGCGCGGCGACCGCGGACTCGAGCGACGGGAAGCTCGGGTCGAGCTGCACCTCCTCGACCCGGAGGCGGGTGGCGCGGGCGAGGGCGCGGCAGAAGCGGCGGCCGCACGGGGCGTCGCGATGGGCCACGAGCAGCACGTCGCCGAGGCGCACGACGTCGCCCGGCGCGAGCGAGGCCGGCGCGCGGGTGACCTGGAAGCCGTGGCTCGCGAGGCCGTGCCAGAGGGCGACGGGCGCGTCCTCCGTGTCCTGGCAGAACACGAGGGCCCGAGGCCCCGAGGCGCTCCGCCATGGGAGGAGACGCTCTCGCAGGAACGGCCGACCGTGCGGCGGCGGCAGGTGCACGAGGCGCGCGCCGCAAGCCCGGAGTCGACGGCCGAGCGCGCCGAGCTGGAGCGCCAGCGCCTCGCCATCCGACGTGCGCGGCGCGCGGGGAACGAGGACCGTGGTCGAGTGCGTCATGAGATGAAGCGACGAGCAATATCCGATCCCAGCGTCCACGCGATGGTTCCAGCCGCGACGAAAGCCTACGCATGCGGGGCGAGCGTCCCCGAGCGTCGCGAATTGCCCCTCGCGACCGCTCGCAGGAAATGCGATCCTCGCGGGCCGAGGAGGCCTTCGATGCGCGAACTCAACCGAGCTCTCCTGCTGGCTCTTTCGCTGGGCCTGGCCAGCGCGAGCGTCACCGCCGAGGCGCAGTCCAGCGTCGACATCCGCCGCCCCCACACCGGCAGCCGCCCATTCCAGCTGGACGTGCACGGCGGGTTCAGCTGGTGGGGCGTGGGCTTCGCGAGCGGCGTGCGCTTCGGCATCCCGCTGGTGAACAACGGGTTCGTCGACTCGATCAACAACGCCGTCTACCTGAACTTCGGCGCCGACTTCTACTTCGCGCGGGGCCGCTGCATCGCCAACCCCGGGGGCAACTGCGACTGGGAGTACGGCCCCGGCTTCGGCTTCCCGGTGACGCTCCACTGGGAGTTCTACTTCAACGAGCGCTGGTCGGCGTTCGCGGAGGTGGGGGCCCAGTTCTTCTTGCACCCGGAGTTCGTCCGGAGCGGGCGCTACGAAGTGTACGAGCTGGGCTACTGGTTCATCTGGACGGTGGGCGGGAGCCTGCACCTGACGGAGAACGTGCTGCTGACGCTGCGGGTGGGCTCTCCGTACATCGCCTTCGGCGTCACGTTTCAGTTCTGACGGTCCATCCTGACCGCCGACCACAGGCTCGAGAACGCGTCCGTCCACGCGCGCTCGGGGTCGCCCTCGGGGAGCGGGGTCCACCGCGCCGCGTCCAGCGCCGTCAGCTGCGCCTCGTCCCGGGCGATCACCACCCACGTCGCGTAGCGGTCCTCGGCGAGCCGCACCGCGAGCCCCTCCGCCGCGGCCACGTCGGCCACGACCCGCGTCAGGTCGAGCACGCGGTTGGAGAGGTGGAGCGCGATCCACCCGCCCGGGGCGAGCACCCGCACGTACTCGCGCAGCGCCTCCCGGGTCAGCAGGTGGATGGGCACCGAGTCGGAGTTGAACGCGTCGACGAGGAGCAGCGACACCCCGCGCTCGGTGGCGAGGGCGCGGCGGCCGTCTCCGAGGCTGAGGGTCAGGTCGTCGGTGGGCGCGTTCTCGAGATAGGTGAAGTGCGCCCGCGCCACGTCGATCACGTCCGGGTTGATCTCGACGAAGCGCCAGCGCTCGCCCGGCTCGGCGTAGCAGGCGACCGCGCCGGTCCCGAGGCCGATCGCCACGACCGATCCCGTCACCGGCCGCGCGGCGAAGACCGACGAGAGCGGGCCGTCGGCCGCGTAGTAGGAGGTCGGCGCGCAGCCGCCGCGCTCGTCGTGCCGCTGGGTACCGTGCAGCGTGGTCCCGTGAAGCAACATACGTTGCTCGTCTTGATCGACGACGCGGAGCACGCCGAAGAACGAGCGCGTCGTGGCCACCCGCGCGCCGTCCTCGTGGATGCGCCCGCCCGTCCACGCGCCGGCGACCACGATCGCGAGCAGGCAGAGCGTGTAGCGGCGCCTGAGCGGCATCCATCGGTAGGCGTAGAGCGCGCCGGGGCCCGCGCTCAGCAACCCCACCACCTGGGGCGGCTCGAGCGAGAGGTGGGGCAGCACGAAGGCGGGCCCCGCGACGAGCGCGAAGGTGACCAGCGCGTGCGGCACGTCGCTCTTCCAGGGGCGGTCGTCGACCACGACGCCGACCTTGGTGCGGGGCAGGCAGGCGAGCGCGATGGCGACCGGGTACTCCCAGAGCTCCGGCAGCGCGGCCGGCGCCAGCACCGCGGCGACCAGCGTGCCGAGCACGCCGCCGAGGGCGATCCAGGCGAAGAACTCCGGCAGGTGCGCGGGGTGCGGCGCGTCGCTCGCGAGGCGACGGTGCGCGACCCAGCTGGCCGCGAAGAGGAAGCCGAGGTGGAGCAGCGCGAGCAGCCAGACGGGCTCGTTCTGGTGCATCAGGGTGAAGAACACGAGCACCACGCCGACGAGGCACATGCCGCGCTGCACGAGCGCCGGGGGCGGGGCGGCGCGCTCCGAGAACGCGAGCACGAAGCTCAGCAGGTAGAGCGCGAGCGGCACCACCCAGAGGAGCGGGATGGGCGCGAGGTCCATGGAGAGGTACGCGCTCGCGCCGGCGAGCAGCAGCGTGGGCACGAACGCGAGCGCCACCCACGTCAGGCGGCGCCGCGTGCTCGGGGGCGCCTCCGCTGGCTCGAGCGCCGGCCGCGCGCGTCCGCCGCCCACACGCCAGACGAGCAGCCCGCCCGCGGCCATACCGACGAAGACCATCGCGTACCCGCCCCGGAAGAGCGCCGCCTGCTGGCCGAGATCGAGCCACGGCTCCACCACGAAGGGATAGGCGATCAGCGCGCCGAGGCTGCCCGCGTTGCTCGCCGCGTAGAGGAAGTACGGCCGGCGCTCGCTCACCCGGGCGAACCAGGACTGGAGCAGCGGCGCCGTCGCGCTCAGCAGGGTGAACGGGAGGCCCACGTTGAGGGCGAGGTAGGCGAGCGCGTAGAGCGCGGGGTCCTCGGCGGGATCGATCGCGCCCAGCCCCTCGAGCGCGCCGAAGGGCACGAGCACCGCGAGCGGGAGCGCGACCATCGCGAGGTGCACGGCGACGCGCGCGCGCACCGCGAGCAGGCGCGCGCCGAGCCACACGTAGCCGTAGCCGGCGAGGAGCGCGGCCTGGAAGAAGAGCAGACACGCGGTCCACGCGCCCGGCACGCCGCCGAGCTGCGGCAGGAGCGCCTTGCCCGCCATCGGCTGCACCGCGAAGAGCAAGAACGCGCTCGCGAGGATCGTCACCGCGTAGACTGCCAGGCGCACCGCGCGCGTATAGTGCAGAGATCCGACCGGTGGAAGGGGAGATGGCGCCGGACCGGCGCTTCAGGGCAAGGCGCGACGACGAGTCGATGCACCGCATCGACGAGGAGGAGCAACGCCGCCCTGGAGCGTCGGGACAAGCCAGGTCCCCTTTTACCGGGATGGATCTCGCACTAGCACCGAACGGCCCGCGCTCGCCTCCCGGCAGATCTCGGCGCAGACTCCCGCCCGTGAACGTCCGCGCGCTCGTCCTGCTCGCCGCCTGCCTCTCGTCGGCGTGCGGCATCACCTCGCACCTCGCGCCCGAGGAGCCGCTGATGACCCTCGACGAGGCCGAGCGCGCGCAGCTCTGCCGGTTCACGTCCGATCTCGTCGCGCACGAGTGTCTGGGGCTCCGCGTCACGGACTTCGACGCCTGCACCGCCGACCCGCCGTGGACGGGCTGCGAGGGCGACGTGGCCGCGTGGGAGTCGTGCGTCGCGGGCTGGCAGGAGCAGGGCTGCGACGCGCCCTGCGACGCGTACTGCGCCCCCTGAGAACTGTGCTCCCTGAGAACTGTGCTCCCTGAGAACGTTCAGACCGGGACGATCGTCACCGGGCGATCGGCGAGCTGGAGGACCCGCTTCGAGACGCTCCCCAGCAAGATGCGCTCGACGGGGGTGAGCCCTCGCGATCCGAGCACGATGAGGTCGGCGTCGATGTCCTTGGCCCGGTAGACGATCTCCTCCGCCGGGTGACCGATGGCGACGTAGTGGGTCGTCGGCACGCGCTTCTCGATGACCGCCTCGGCGGCGTCGAAGCTGCCTTTGCCGATCTCGGCGCTCTTCTGCACCAGGTCATCCCGGGTGAGCGCCTCGAGCCCGAGGTACGTGGCGGTCGGCGCGTCATAGACGTGCACGAGCTCGATCGAGGCCCCGGTGCTCCGCGCGAGGCGAGCCGCGAAGTGGGTCGCGCGGCTCGCGCCGGCGGACCCGTCCACTGCGACGAGGACGCGTTTCATGACCGACAGGTGCGCACCGTGAGCTAGCGCGCCAGGCTCCCTTTCCTCGGGCGGGCGCGGGCTTAGTTGCGTGCGCGTGGGAACGCTGAAGCGAGACCTGGCGCAGGGCGCCGACGAGATCCGGGAGACTCACATCTCGTGGGTCTTCTTGTGCGGCGACTCGGTCTACAAGGTGAAGAAGCCGGTGTCGCTCGGCTTCCTCGACTTCTCCACCCTCGAGAAGCGACGCCAGGCCTGTGAAGCCGAGGTGGAGCTGAACGCGCGCCTGGCCCCGGAGGTCTACCGCGGCGTGGTCCCCGTGATCGTCGTCGACGGGGAGCACCGCTTCGGCGAGCAGGCGTCCGCCGGCGAAGGGCAGGTCGTCGACTGGGCCGTGCACATGCGGAGGCTGCGCGACGAGGACCGCGCCGACTGCCGGCTCGAGAAGGACGCGCTCGAGGTCACGCACGTCGATCGCATGGCCGAGACCATCGCGCGCTTCCACGCCGACTGCCGCGCGGACGAGGAGACCGGCCGCTACGGCGAGCCGGCGTCGATCGCGGGGAACGTGCGCGAGAACTTCGACCAGACCCACGACGCGATCCGGAGGCTGCTGCGGGAAGAGGAGGCCGACGCGATCGAGACCTACCAGCTCCAGTTCCTCGAGAAGCACGCGGGCCTGTTCATGGAGCGCGTGCGGGCGGGACGCGTGCGCGACGGTCACGGCGACCTGCGCCTCGAGCACTTCTACTTCGAGGGCGACGACCCAGCGCAGGCGGCGGTGCGCGTGCTCGACTGCATCGAGTTCAACGAGCGCTTCCGCTACGCCGACGTCGCCTCGGATCTCTCGTTCCTCTCCATGGACCTCGCCTGGCACGGGCGCGTGGACCTCGCCGAGCGCCTCCTCGCCACCTACGCGCGTGAGACGAGCGACTTCGACCTCTACCGCCTCGTCGACTTCTACGAGAGCTACCGCGGCTACGTGCGCGGCAAGGTCGCCACCATGCTGGCGGGAGACGAGGAAGCGCCGAGCGACGCGCGAGAGCGGGCCGAGCGCGAGGCGCGCCGCTACTTCCTGCTCGCCCTCGCGATGGAGCGCCGCCCGCTGCTCGAGCCGACCCTCGTCGCGGTCGGCGGCGTGATCGCCACCGGCAAGAGCACCCTCGCCGACCACCTCGGCGCCGCGCTCGGCGCGCCGGCCATCAACACCGACCGCATCCGCAAGCACATGCTCGGCGCCCGGCCCACCGACCGCCTGTACGAGGGATCCTGGTCGGGCGCGTACGACCCCGAGTTCACCGAGCGCGTCTACGACGAGGTCCGCCGCTGCGCGCGCGTCGTCGTCGAGTCGGGCCGCCCCGTGATCCTCGACGCCTCGTTCCGCAGCGCCGCGATGCGCGAGGACGCCAAGGCGCTCGCCGCGTCCCTCGGCGTCCCCTTCCGCTTCCTGGAGTGCCGCGCGGACCCGGACGTCTGTCGCGCGCGGTTGAAGGTGCGCGACCAGCAGACGACGGTCAGCGACGGGCGCCTCGAGATCTTCGACGACTTCCTCGCGAAGTGGGAGCCCGTCACCGAGCTGAGCCCCGACGAGCACGTCGTCGTCGACACCGAGCGCCCCATGCGCGAGCTGCTCGAGCAGCTCCGCCGACACGTCCCGATGTGGCCCGAGGGCCTGACCGAGTGACTCGGCGAGCGGCGTCCCTTCACTCGCAGTCGATGACCTTGCTCGCCGTGGCGGAGAACGCGCTCTCGAGCCCGTCCGACGCGCGCACGCGCAGGGCGAAGAACACCTCACCCTCGGGGAGATCGGTCAGCCGGTAGCTGCACCGCAGCTGCGTGACGGTCTCGCCCTCGCTCCCGCACGAGACCTCGTCCGCCTCGACGCACGGCATCCCGAGGTCCTCCGTGTTGGCCTCGGAGGTCCCGATCGCCTCCGCGTCCATGGACCAGTGGAGCGAGAACCCGTCCAGCTCCTCGTGCGGGAGGCACGTCCCATCCTCTCGGTCGACGGGCGCGTCCCAGGTGAGCAGGGCTTCGTCGCACGCGAGCGTGCGCGCGCAGGCGCCGAGCTCGCAGACCAGGTCACAGGAACACTCTTCCGACATCAGGCAGGGATCACCGAGCCGCCCCCCGCTCGGCTCCTCGCAGGCGCCCGCGTCCCCGCCTCCCGCACCTGCGTCTCCCATGCCCTCTTCGTTCGCCCCGCAGCCGGTCGCCGCGGCCAAGGTGACCGCGAAGGCGAGCCGCCAGGGAGCGGGGCAGGAGGTGGCGCGCGCATCGAACAGCAGGTTGGTTCGCATCGTTTCGTCCTCTCTCGGCGAGGCTGGATGGTGCGAGAGACACGGGCGGAAGGCGACGGACCTCCGCTTAGCTCCACTGAGCAGCCCCTGCCTCCAGGGCCGAGCGGTGACCCTACGGGACCAACACGAGCTTGCCGACGGTCCGGCCCGACTCGATGTCGCGGTGGGCGTCGGCCACCTTCGAGAGCGGGTAGGCCGTGGTCTCGAGCGGGCGGAACGAGCCGTCGCGCAGCCAGGCGGCGAGATCGCGCATCGCCTCGGCGAGCAGGTCGTCGCGGTCGAAGAGGAAGCTCAGGTTGAAGGCGAGCACGCTCTTGCTCGACTGCGTCAGCTCGAGCGGGTTGAAGCGCGGGGTGCGCAGGTAGTCCGCGGCGAGCTTCAGGTAGCTCGGGCGGCCGCCCGTCTTGGGGAGCATGCTCGCGAAGCCGTAGACGACGAGCTTGCCGGCGGGGCGGAGGTGGTCGTAGCTCGCCTTCAGGGTGGAGACGCCGTTCGCGTCGAGCACGAGGTCGTAGCCGCGCGAGGACAGCCGCTCGGCCCGCGCCCAGAGATCCTCCGACGACTTGTCGATCACGTGATCGCAGCCGAGCGCGCGCGCCGCCTCGACCTTGTGCGCGCCCCCGACGACGCCGACGACCTCGCAGTCCATGCGCTTCAGGAGCTGCACGAGGCTCCCGCCGACTCCGCCCGCCGCGCTGTGCACGAGCGCCCGATCGGCTGGGCGCGGATGCGCGAGGAAACACAGCGCGAACCAGGCCGTCATGAACACGGCGGGCATCGACGCGCCCTGCTCGAAGCTCAGCCCCTCCGGGAGCGCGAAGACCTGGTGGCGCGGGACGACGACGGCCGACGCGTAGCCGCCGAAGAGGGTCACGCCCATCACGCGATCGCCGGGCGCGAGATCGTCGACGCCCTCCCCTACCGCGCGGACGACGCCGGCCACCTCGAAGCCCGGGGTGATCGGCCAGCCCACGAGCTGCTTGGCGGACGCGTAGAGGCCCATGCGCACGATGACGTCGGCGTAGTTGACGCCCGCGGCGCGCACGTCGATCTGCACCTCGTCTCGGCGCGGCGCGCGCAGCGGCGCCGTCTCGAGCCGGAGCGCGTCGTAGCTCCCGGCGCGGTGGACGACGACCGCGAGCGCCTCATCCATTCAAGAGCTCGTTCACGTCGCGCGCGTGCAGCCCGAGCAGGTAGAGCACGCGGTCGAGCCCGCCCGCGCTGAGGCTCGTGTCCGCCGCCTGCTTCAGGGCGGGCTTGGCGTGGAACGCGATGCCGAGCCCGGCGCGCTCCAGCATCAACAGATCGTTCGCGCCGTCGCCGATCGCGATCGTCTGCTCGAGCGCGATGCTCTCCTGCTGCGCGATCGCGTCGAGCAGGTCGGCCTTGCGGCTCGGGGTCACGACCGGGTCGAGCACCTCGCCCGTGAGCACGCCGTCCTTCACCTCGAGCCGGTTGGCGTAGGCGTAGTGCAGCCCGAGCTCGTCCTTGACCGCCTGCGCCGCGACCTCGAAGCCGCCGCTGATCACCGCGGTCCGGAAGCCCAGGGTGTGCAGCACGCGCACGAGGTCGCGCGCGCCGGTCTGCAGGGGGAGGTTCCGCGCCAGCTCCCGCACGTCGGCGAAGCGCAGCCCGGCCAGCATGCGGACCCGCTCGCGCAGGCTCGCCTCGTAGTCGAGCTCCCCCTCCATCGCGCGCCGGGTGATGACGGCGACGGCGTCGGCCACGCCGTGCAGGCGCGCCAGCTCGTCCACCACCTCCACCTGGATGAGCGTGGAGTCCATGTCCATCACCACCAGGCGCTTGCTGCGACGGGTGAGGGTCTCGCGCTGGACGGCGACGTCGATGTCTCGCCCCTCCACCGCCTCGATGAGCGAGCGGCGCAGGGCCACCGCGTGCTCGCGCCCGGGGAGCGCGCAGATGATCTCGAGGCTGGTGAGCCCGTGCGTGCTGAGGCGACGGATCCACTCGATGTTGGCGCCGTGGGACGCGAGCGCGGTCGACAGCGCGTTGACCCCGCTCGCCCCGAGCCCGTCGCCGATGGCGGTGACCGCGTAGCGCGGCGCGCGGGCCTCTTCCGTCTCGGGCGCGCCGAGCGCGCGGACCTGGAGGTCGAGCCCCATCTCGGCCGTGACCGCGCGGAGGGCGCCGATCAACGGGTCTCCCTCGAGCGCGCCCGACGGGAGCGAGACGAGCACGCAGAGCGTGAGCTGCCGCTGCACGACGACCTGCTCGATGTCCAGCAGCTCCGCGCGGTGGGCCGCGATGACCTCCGTGAGGGCGGCCGTGATGCCGAGGTGATCGGGACCGGTGACGCTCACGAGAGCGCGCTGCGCGGGAGTGTTCATCGCGGGCAGGCGTGCACCGAGATCGGCGCCGCGGCAACTCGCGCCCGCCCCGAGCCGGCTCAGCGCTTCTTCTTCGCCCTTGGCTTCTTGGGTGGGAGCGACTGCGCGTGCTCGACGCCCATCGCGACCCAGCCCGAGAGCTGACCGTCGCTGCGGAAGCCCGCGGGGTCGACGTAGATCATGCCGCGCATGGAGCGGCCGGTGAAGGTCATCTCCTTGGCGTGCTCCCGCGCGAGCGCCGCCTCGTAGGCGTCCTTGCCGACGCGCACCATCAGCTCGCCGCCCTGCGCCGCGCCCGTGATGCCGCACGCCATGTGCCCGCGGACCATGAAGCAGAGGCCGCCGAACATCTTGCGCTCCTCGACCGCGTCGATCCCGGCGAGCGCGCGCCGTACGCGCGCCGCGAGCTGCTCGTCATGCGCCATCGTCCCCTCCGCCCGTGACCGTATTCTCTCTCAACACGTCGAGGACAGCCTCGCGCGGAAGGCGGCCGGGCTCTCGCCGACCGCGTTCTTGAAGTCCCGCGCGAAGTGCGCGTGATCCGCGTAGCCCAGATCCACCGCGAGCGCGCTGAGCTGGGTGGCCTCTCCGCGCTCGAGCCGCGCCGCCGCCTCCTGGAGGCGATTGCGACGGATGACCCACTTGGGAGAGGCGCCGAGGTGCGCGCGGAAGAGACGCTGGAGCGGCCGGATCGACACACCCGCCACCTCGCTGAGCTGCTCGACCCTCACGATCGACGCGTCGGTCGTGACCCGCTCCGCGATCGCGACCGCGAGCGACGCGTCGGCGAGCGCCTCGGCGCGCAGCCGCGACGTGGCCCAGCCCTCGAGCGCGGCGAACGCCTCCGCGTCGTCGTCCGGCTCGAGCACGGCCCGCTCGAGCGCGCGCACGTCCTCGGAGACGACCTCGGCCAGCGGCGTGATGCGATCCCGCAGCAGATGCGCGGAGCGATCGAAGAGGGCCTGCACCGCGCCGGGCCGCAGCTTCATGCCCCGAACCAGCCCGTCGCCTTCGAGGGTGCGTCTCCAGAGCTTGGTCCACACCCCCACGACGCGGCTGCCCGCGTGGGGGCCGCCGCGCTCGAAGACCACGTTCACGCACGGGTCGGCGAGCAGCAGCGTGGTGTGCGACTCGCCGTCCGGGAACGACCAGCGGCCCACCCAGTGGTGCATCGCGACGTCGCGAAGCGCGGGCGAAGGCGCATGCCGTCCGACCTGCACGCGGCCCTCGAGCGAGGGATCGGACACCAGCCCGCGCGCCCTCGGCTCCGGTCGCGTTTCTACAAGCCGCGCCATCGCTCGAATCCTACTGTGCACCTCACACCGAAGGGAGCCGCCATGAACGAGATCACCGTCAAGAACATCGAAGAGGTCGCGCCGTACGAAGGCCCACACGCCATCGAGGGCATCCGCTTCCGCGCCGTGCGCGAGGCGCTCGGCGTGAGCGCCTGGGGCATGAACGTGATCGAGCTCGACCCCGGCTGCGAGGGACACCCCGAGCACGACCACACGAAGGACGGCCAGGAGGAGGTCTACGTCGTGCTGCGCGGCGAGGTCGAGCTGCGCGTGGGCGAAGAGGCGCGCACCCTTCACGCCGGCGCCATGGCCCGCGTCCCCGCCGGGCTGCGCCGCAAGCTCGTCACCCGCGCGCAGGGCGCGACCGTGCTCGCCCTCGGCGGCACACCCGGCCAGCCCTACACGACCTCGATGGGCGGCTGACGATCAGGACGGGCGGCGCTTCGCGCGCCAGCGCTCGACCCGACGATCGAACGCGATCTCCGCGTGGGGGCCGGGCTCGGTCGGCACCCGCGCTCAGGCCAACAGATGCCCACGCATCGCGGCCAGCCACTGCTGCATCCCCGGCAGCCCGCGCGCCGCGTAGTCCTGATCGATCGCGTCCAGTCGCTCGCCGACCCGGTCTGGGTCCTCGCCGAGGCGGAGTCGCTCCAGGGCGCTGCGAACCTGCACCCAGGTGTCGACGTGCGAGTGGCGGTCCGACAGCCTGCGCGCGTTCCCTTTCTCGAGTCGGCGCAGCGCGCGCGCCCCGCGCCCACGGCGCGCGTCGACGACGCCCCGCGCGATCTCACCGCAACCGACGTAGAGCGGCAGCTTGTCCATGCGACCGAAGGTGGGGGTGATCCGCTTCAGGCGGCGCACGAGGTCCGGGACGGCGTCCTGCCCAGCGGCGTCGGCGAGGCTACAGAGCGCTTCGACGCGGCTCATCGGCAGCAGCCACCCCCAGCCATCACGCAGTCGGTGCTTCTCGAGGATGGAGTGCGCGCGCTCGAACCCGGCCGTCGCGTCCGCGTAGCGGCCCTCGAGCAACGCCACCGCGGCGAGCGCCTCGATGGCGAGCTCCTCGAAGATGGGGAACGTCAGCCGCAGGTCGGCGGTGAGCACGCTCTCTGCGAGCTCTCGCGTCTCGTCGAACCGTCCCATCACGACCGCGGTGATGCCGCGGCCACACTTCGCGTCCGTGGCGAGCCACAGGGCGCCGCACTCCATCGCCTCGTGCTCCGCCTCCTCGAACTCGGCTCGCGCGTCCGGGATGTGTCCCACGATCCCTCTCGCCCAGGCGCGCGCGGAGAGCGCGAACGCGACCAGCATCCGATCACCGGTCTGCCGGGAGAGCGCGACGCCCTCGTCGAGCCGACGCAGGCACGCGTCGCTGTCGTCGAGCATCAGCTCACACGCCCCCTGGATCACCGTGAGGCGGGCCAGACCCTCGAGGTCTCCGGTGGCGGTCGCGAGCTCCCTCGCCGAGCGCTGGAAGCGCGCGCCCACGCCCGGAAACGACTGCAGCGCGAAGAGCATGCTGAGCATGGCGTCCGCGTCGACGCGGTAGTGCCGGGGCGCGAGCTGCTGGGCGAGCCGGCTGAACCGCGCGAGGTGCCCCGCCGCGTCGTAGAGGTCCACCCACCGGTACACGAGCGCGAGCTCGCGGTTGACCAGGGCGCGCTCCTCCAGGCGCCCCCCGTCTCCGCGGCCGCGGAAGAAGCGTCGGACCAGCGCGTGCACCGCGTCCCACGCGAGCCGGACGAGGCGACCCAGGCGCGTCCTGGGTGGGGCGCCCTCGAGCAGCGCGAGCGAGCCCCGGAGCGCCTCGATGCCGGCCGCGGGCGCGCTCGTGCGGAGGTGCACCAGGCCACGCTTTCGCAGCAGGCGAGCGCGGGTCACCGGCGCGATCTCGGCGCGCTCCATCGCACGCAGCTCCTCCAGCGCGGCGTCGTGATCTCCGCTGATGGCGAGCGCGTCGGCGTAGTCCTCCCGGATCGCGGGCAACGCCGCCACCTGCGCGACGCCTGGCTCCTCGGCGCGCGCCAGGAGCGCGGCCAGGTGCTGCGCGCGGACCGCGTGATCGTGCGCGCGCCCGGCCTCCTCCGCCGCGGCCAGTAAGTGCCGCGCCGCCCGCTCCCCGTCTCGCCCGCGGCCGAAGTGGTGGGCCAGGCGCGTCGTCCCCGCGCCGCGCGCGAGCCACGCCTCGCCGATCGCGTCGTGGAGGTCCGCGAGCGCGTCGCCCTCGACCCGCGCGACGAGCCGCTCGTTCAGCCGCGCGTGCTCGAAGCGATGGGTCGCCCCGTCGGCCTGCGCGGTCTCGTCCTCGCGGACGAGGACCGCCCGCCGAACCCCCTCGCGCAGCGCCTCCTCCGCCCGCGCCCTCGACCCGACGACGTCCTCGAGGAGCCCCGCGTCGAAGCGCTCCCCGATCGCGCCGGCCACCGTCAGGACCTCGATGGAGGTCTCGCTGAGCCCGTCGAGCCGCCGGTCCAGCACGTCCGACACGGCGTCGCCCAGCGTGGCGTCGTCCCGCACGTCCCAGACGCCGTCCTCGCGCGAGAGCGCCCCGTGGTCCAGGAGGTTCTGCAGCGCCGCGCGGAGCAGGAGCGGGTTGCCCGCGATCTCGGGCAGCCACCCTTCGACGAACGACCGAGACAGCGACCCCTGCGAAGCGCCGAGCAGCCGTTCCGCCAGCTGGAGCGACTCGTGCGCCCGGAGCGGCGGCAGCTCGTGCAGCTCGAGCTCCGGGAGGCGAGACAGCGCCTCGCTCGCCTGCAGGCGGGACGTGACGAGCAGCACGCACTCGATCCCCCGCTCCTTTGCGATGGCGTGCGCGTCGTGCAGCACCCCCAACGTGGCGCGCGACGCCGCGTGCGCGTCCTCGAACAAGACGCACCTCGGCTTCGTGTCCGCTCCGAGGCTCGCCACGAGCTGCTCGGCGAGACGCCGCGCAGCGCGCCGGGACCCCTCCCGCGGTCGCTCGCTCGCGTCCGGGGGCCGGGTCTCGGGCTCGGCGGAGTCGCGGCCGGCGAGGCGCTGGATCAGCGCGGGGATGGGCCAGAACGGAGGCGCCGCCCCCAGCGGCATCGCGGGCGCGACGTGCACCCCCCAGCCCTCGGCCTCCAGACGACGCAGGAGGGTCCGCGACACCGTGCTCTTGCCCACACCCGCCTGACCGACGAGGCCGACCGAGGCCGGGCTTCGCTCGGACCGTACGCGCGCGCAGCGGCTCGTCAGCCGTTCGAGCAACGCGTCGCGACCGACCAGCCCGCTCGGGAAGAGGACGTTGGCCGGGCCCTCCTCCTTTCGCGCGGGCAGCTCGGCGAGCACGCGATTGAGCCGCTCGGCCACCTCGCGCGCGCTGCTCGGTCGCTGCTCGCGGTCGCGGGCCAGCAGCGCGTCGGTCAGCGCACAGAGCCCCGCGGGCGCATGCGGCGCCCGCTCCGCGAGCCGCGGCGGGTTCGCGCGCGCTCGGTGCCAGAGCCGCGTCACCACCGGGCCCTCGAAGGGCGGACGCCCTGTCCACAGGGTGTGCACCAAGCAACCAAACGCGTACAGATCCGAGCGGGCGTCGAGCGCCTCTCCCCGCACCTGCTCCGGGCTGAGGTAGTCCACCGTCCCGAGGAGCGAGCCGTCTCCGGTCAGGTCGGTGCCCTGTGGCGCGGCGAGCTTGACGACGCCGAAGTCGGCGAGCTTCGGCCGCGGCGGGTGCTCCCCGGTGAGTAAGACGTTCGAGGGCTTGAGATCTCGATGCACGACCCCCTGCTCGTGCAGGTGGTCGAGCGCCGCGAGGAGCTGCACCAGGACGGGCAGGATCTCCTCGGCCGGCGCGAGCGCGAGCCGGGAGAGATCTCCCCCGGTGACGAGCTCGGTGACCAGATACCGCCGCCCCGGATCCAGCAGCGGGACGCCCTCCCCGACGACCCCCTCTGCGATGAGCCGCAGGCAGCCGTCGTGGGAGAGCCGCGCCATGGTCGCGAACTCTCGCCGAAAGCGCGCCACCTGGAGGGGATCGTCGACGAGGCCAGGGTGAATCAACTTCACCGCGACGACCTCTCCGTTCTCGGCGTCCTCCGCGCTCCACACCTCCCCTCCGCTCCCCGCGCCGAGGCGATCGCGCAGGCGCCACCGCCCGCCCACGCGCTGCTCCGCGAGGCCCGGGAGGTACTGCGCGGCGCCGCGCGCGTCATCGAGGAAGAGCGGTTGGTCGTCCGCGGCGAGCATCTCCTGTAGGCGTCGGGCGAGCTGTGGGCTGCGGGCTCTCGCGTCGGCCACCCGCGCCGCGCGCTCGTCGGGCGGCGCGTCGCAGCAGGCGTCGAACAGCTCCATCAGCTCCGCGAACTGCGGGTCCACCGAGGGATCGCCGCGCATCCTACGCGAGATCCGCGTCGAGCCGTGTGCGCAGCCACGCTCGGGCGCGGCGCCACTCTCGCTCGACCGACGCGGTCGAGACGCCTAGCTGGCTCGCGATCTCCTCCGTGGTGAGCCCACAGAAGAACTTCAGCTCCACCACCGTCGCGCCGCGCGGGTTCAGTTGCGTCAGCGTGTCCACCGCGGTGTCGAGCGCGAGGAGGTCCTCGGGCGAGGTGGTGGTGGCGAAGGGGACGTCCTTCAGGGTGACCTTCGTGCGATCACCGCCGCGCTTGAGCGCTCCGTTCCGGCGAAAGTGGTCGACGAGCACCTGTCGCATCGTGCGCGCTCCGAGCGAGACGAAGTGGGCGTGATCGGTGAGGCCATCGAGATCGTGCTCGGCCAGCTTCACGTAGGCCTCGTGCACGAGCGCGGTGGCCTGAAGGGTCTGGCTCTCGGGCAGGCCGCGGAAGAACCCGTGCGCGATCTGCCTCAGCCGCTGGTAGGCGGCGCCGTCCCAGCGCGCCTCGCGCGGCGGCCTCGGGTCGTCTGCCGGCTGCTCGCTCATCGGTCCCGAAGCTAGCAGCTCCGGGCAGCGCGCGGGGAGGGACGCGCCGAGGCGGCTGCGCGCCCTCCCCCCGATCCTAGTCCCGAATCAAGCGCTTCGCGCTTGCTCCGGGCCTAGCAATTCTAGTCAGGGGCTTTTCGCAAAAGCCCCTCGCTGCGGCGGCAAAGCCGCCTTCGCTTCACCCGAAAACGACGCGCCTGCGGCGCTTCTAGCCCCA